>JAYEKK010000088.1:0-3948 GCA_034660955.1 Candidatus Cloacimonadota bacterium
GAAAAAAATAACATTAATTTCAATCCTGTTTATATTTACTGTAAGTACTTTATTTTCTCTGGATGTTCCAAAATTAAAAGGTGCTGTTAATGATTACGCCGGAATAATTAATTCTAAAGATGAAGAAAAATTAGAAGCACTCCTGCGAGATGTACAAACTAAAACTTCTTCACAGGTTGCATTACTAACTATCTCTTCATTGCAAGGTGAAAACTTGGAAGACTATTCCTTAAGAGTTGGTCAGGCATGGAAACTGGGTCAAAAAGAATTTGATAATGGCGTGTTGATGCTAGTTGCATTGAAAGAGAAGAAGATCCGCATTGAAGTTGGTTATGGACTCGAATCAATTATCACCGATGCAAAAAGCGGTTATATTATCAGGAATTATATTGTTCCAGGTTTTAAGCAAGGAAATTATACTGGTGGAATCACAAATGGACTGCTGGCAATTAGCGGTCTTGTTACAGAAGAATTTGAGATTACCGATGAGCAACTTGCAAAGTATGATCAACAGCAAAAAACAGGAAAACGGAAGCAAATCCCATTTGGACTCATCATTTTCCTATTTATGTTTATTTTTGGCGGACTTGGCAGAGGCAGAAGAAGAGGCGGCTTATTCACCGCTTTGTTCTTAGGAAGTATGCTCGGTGGAGGTCGTAGCAGCGGTGGCAGTGGATTCGGTGGTGGCTTTGGCGGATTTTCCGGCGGTGGCGGCGGCTTTGGTGGCGGCGGTGCTTCCGGCGGCTGGTAGGTTAATAAAATAGATTTAAGTCATAAATGCTGCGGTAAATCCGCAGCATTTTTTATTTCAATAGCAAACATCTTTTTACTGCTTCTGTTTTTCCGTTTACATTTAATTTATAAAGATAAATTCCTGAACCAACTTGTTCTCCTGATTCATCATCTCCATTCCAAATGATTGCATGATTACCCATTTCAAAACTTTCATTAGCAATTGTTTTCACTTTCTGTCCTTTGATGTTGTAAACGATTAGATCGATCTTACTTTCTTCCGGAATTGAGAAAGATATTGTTGTTGTAGGATTGAAAGGATTGGGATAATTTTGGTATAGTGTCATAGTATTGGTAATTAAATAATCATCCGAACTTACAATATTCTGATTTTCATATGCGCCCATATCTATTCTTCCTCCAAAAAACCGAGGATTTCCAGCAAGATCATATTCAGGCAAATTTAAGCCTGTAGTATCAGGAGTACCTGTATTTATACAAGGTGAATCAACTAATAACGAAAAGGGGAAATCCCCATTACCAATAAATAATGGATCTTCACCTATATTACCTTCCCCTGTCCATCCTCCCTGAATATTTGAATAGATTGCTATTACTGATCCAGATTGAGTATAAATTTCTTCAGGAAGATCATTCCATAGAATACAATTTATTAAAGTTGGATTTGAGTTTGAATTGCAACGAATTGCACCAGCATCATGTTCAGCAGAATTTTCTGTAAATGTTACATTTACCAAACTTGGATTTGATCCCTCACAATATAAACCACCACCTTTCCCTCCATCTCCAAAAGCAGAATTATCTATTATTATTACATTTGTTAAAATTGGATTTGATCCATCACAGAAAAGACCACCACCTTTTCCATTTATTCCTGAAACAGAATTACTCGTAATTTCTATATTTTGAAAAACTGGATTAGAATTCTCAGTGCATACAATTCCACCACCTCTAAGTGCTGCAGAATTACCTGATATTATTACGTTATATAAGTTGGGATTAGAGTCAATGTAACAAATTAATCCACCGCCATCATCATTAGCAATATTATTATCAACAAGAACATCTACTAGGCTAGGATGAGAATTATTTAGATAAATGCCTCCTCCAAAATCAGCTGTATTTCCAATAATTGTCACGATTTCTAAGCTCGGGCTTGAAGTTTGACAGTAAATTCCACCACCTTCATTATAAGCAGAATTATTTATTAGTTCAATATTAGACAAGCTAGCGTTGGAATTTTCGCAATAAATTCCGCCACCAATGGAAGCATAATTATCAATTAATGTAATGTATTCAAAATTTGGATTTGAATAGTAACAATAAATTCCTCCACCTTGATATGCATGACCATTTCTAATGATAACATTATTAACAGATGCATCGCTTATATAATTAAATCTTAATATCCCATCCGAATCATTTGCATCTAATATGGTTTCTTCCTCTAAATTCCCCTCTAATGATACATGGTTACTCCATTCTAAAGGAAAGACTTCCCCATTTGTTTCGGAACTATATATTCCTGGTAATAAAATAATTGAATTATGATTTAGACTATCAGAATATATCTTTGATAATGCACATCGAATTGTTTGTAATGGATTATCTGCTGAGATTCCACTATTCATATCATCTCCATCGATTGCTACATATAAATCTGAATTAATGAGAGAGTCTTGAATACTCGATATAATATCAAAAGTAAAATTATCAATTGGAGATGCATAATAATCAGTAGGTGTTAAAACAGTAAAAGTATCTACAATAATATTTATTATATCACAATCAATAGCATTAATATCTACACCAAATCCTCTATTGTTTATAATGTTGTTCAGATAAATGTTACATTTGTTTTCTTCATTAAAATATAGCATGGAATTTTCCAAACAAAAAATACCACCTCCTGTTTCATTTGCATAATTACCTGTTACTGTTACATTTTCTAAGCTAGGATTGGAATTAGCATAACAGAATATCCCCCCTCCTTTCTCAGTAGCAGTATTATTTATTATATTTATATTTATTAAGTCCGGATTAGAAAATAAAAAACAATAAATTCCTCCTCCTTTCATTGCAGCGTTCCCTGATATAACTACTTCCTCTAGATTCATATTGGAATATGAGCAGTAAATTCCTCCACCGTAACCATAAAGACCTGTAGAATAATTATCAGTAATGGTGATGTTTTCCAAGGTTGGATTAGAACCACTACTATAAATACCTCCACCTTTTCCATTAACATAATTGTTTGCTAATGAAACATTATACAAATTCGGATTAGAATTATTGCTACAAATTATTCCACCCCCATTATAATCGGCATAATTATATGATATAGTTACATTATTTAAATTTGGACTTGAAAAATTATAGCAATGGATTCCTCCACCATCACGATCTGCTGAATTATTGGATATTAATGAATTAAGCAGATTGGGGTTTGATTCATCGCAGTAAATACCACCTCCATAATCAGAATGATTATCTGTAATTATTATATTTTCCAAATCCGGATCAGAATTATAGAATTTAATTCCTCCACCATCCATTTCTGCAATATTACTTGATAAAAATAAATCTAAAATAATTATTTCGGAATTGGAACAATATATTCCAGCTCCATTATATGAATAATTATTTGTAATGGTTACTTCTATAAGCACTGAAGATGAGTTTGAAAAGTAAATTCCACCACCACTATAAGTTGCTGTGTTTTCAGCTACAATTAAATACTTCAAACTTGGATTAGAATTATGGCAAAGAATACCTCCACCTATTTCATGAGTTCCATGAGTTATAGTAAATCCACATAATATTGCAGTTGAATCTTCATAATTTTCGAAAGTTACAACACTTCCACTCTGGTTTCCATCAATTATTGTTTGAGAAATGAAGATAGTATCCTGGGTTGTTATGAATAACGAAGCAACTGCAATTAATTTTCCATTATAATTGATATTTTCTACATAAGTTCCGGGTTGTACAAGAACTGTATCTGTATTAACTGCTACGTTAATCCCCGCTTGTATTGTTGGCTGATCTGCTGGAATATTGATAATTGTGGCAGAAAGACTTGATATGAAAATTATTATTAATGATAAGAATACATTTTTCATAATTCCCCCATTTTGCTTGCATTTGTTTTTTATTTTCTCTAGCAAAATCGAATTTGGCTAAACAAAATTTAAG
>JAYEKK010000089.1:0-15446 GCA_034660955.1 Candidatus Cloacimonadota bacterium
CTGGTGATAATGTAACGATATCAGCAGAACTTATCACACCTATTGCAATGGAGAAAGGTCTTCGTTATGCAATTCGTGAAGGTGGAAGAACTATTGGTGCCGGCGTCGTTGGCGATGTTATTGAGTAGGAAAAAATGAGAGAAATTATTACGTTAGCTTGCGAAGAGTGTAAAAACAGAAATTACACTACTACGAAAAATAGAAGAACGCACCCTAAAAGAGTTGAGTATAAAAAATACTGCCCTAAGTGCAGAAAACATACTGAACATAAGCAGACTAGATAAATGAAAATGCAGGCTTGTAGCTCAATTGGTAGAGCACTGGTCTCCAAAACCAGGGGTTGCGGGTTCAAGTCCTGCCGGGCCTGCCATTAAAGTGAGATAATTATGTTTAAAAAAATATTACGTTTCTTCAAAAGTGTTAAAACAGAAATGTCATACGTATCCTGGCCAACCAAGGCTGATATTAAAGAAGGTACTACTGTAGTTATTCTTATGTCAATTTTTGTAGCTATCTTTTTATCTTTGGTTGATACAGGTTTCGGCTTTTTGATCAAACAATTATTACTGAAAGGTTAAGTAAATGAAGTGGTATGTTGTTCACACTTATGCTTCCCATGAATTCAAAATAAAAGAAGCTATCGAAAAAGGAATTAAGGGCACACCTCTTGAAGACAAGATCGGACAGATATTGATTCCTACACAGAAAACGTTTCACATCAGAGATGGGAAGAAAATAGAGCGTGAAAAAAAATTATTCAACAGTTATGTTATGTTGGAAGCTGAACTAACACCTGAGTTGTACTCATTTGTGGTTGGACTTCCCAGTGTAACTCATTTCCTGGGTACAGGAAAAAAACCTCAGCCTCTCTCTGATGCTGAAGTAAAACGTCTGTTGGGTATCGACGACCGCGATAAAGCCACATCACAAAATGTAGACTATATCCCTGGTGATATGGTAAAAATCACAGCTGGTCCATTCAGTGATTTCGAAGGTGTTATTGAAAAATTACATGATGACAGGCAAAAACTTACTGTAAAAGTTACTGTCTTTGGTAGAGTTACACCTGTAGAAGTTAGAACTGATCAGATTGAACTTATGTAAATAGAGGAAAAAATGGCAAAACCAAAAGATATTGAACATTTAGTAAAATTACAGCTTCCTGCAGGAAAGGCAACTCCGGCACCTCCGGTAGGTCCGGCTCTTGGTCAGGCAGGAATTAACATTGGAGAATTTTGTAAAGCATTCAACGATAAAACAAAAGACTCTCCGGGAATGATCTTCCCAGTTGTAATTTACGTTAGGAAAAATAAATCCTACACATTCGAGATCAAAACTCCACCAGCGGCTATTCTTATTAAGAAAGAAGCTGGTCTAGCAAAAGGCTCTGGAGTTCCTCATATGGAAAAAGTAGGAACGATCACAAAAGCTCAGGTAAAGAAAATAGCTGAGATAAAGATGAAAGATCTAAACGCATATAACATTGAAGGTGCTATGCGTATGATAGAAGGTACTGCAAGAAACATGGGAGTTTTAGTCGAAGACTAAACCGCTTTAGTTTTTATGCAGGAGATTATCGATAAGGAGTGTTAATGACTAGTAAAAGGTACAAACAAGCCCATGAGATGATCGACAAAACAAAAAGATATGATCTCGACGAAGCCATAGAATTGCTTTTGAAATATCCAAAAGCTAAATTCGATGAAACCGTTGAACTACATATGAATTTAGGTGTCGATCCTCGGAAAGCTGATCAACAAATCAGGAACTCTTTAGTATTACCAAATGGTAGCGGTCAGTCTTCTACTGTTCTTGTTTTTGCAGAAGGCGATAAAGCTGATGAAGCAAAAAAAGCTGGTGCTGATTTCGTTGGAGTAGATGAATACGTTGAAAAAATCAACTCTGGTTGGTTTGGTTTTGACGTTGCAATTACAACTCCAAACTTAATGGGCAAAATCGGTCGTTTGGGACGTGTTTTAGGACCTCGCAGTCTTATGCCTAACCCAAAAGACGGAACAGTTACAATGGACGTGAAGAAAGCAGTTGCAGATGCAAAAGGCGGAAAGATAACTTATCGTATTGATAAGTTTTCAAACCTCCATATTATTGCTGGTAAATTAAGTTTTACTGCAAAGCAACTTTCAGAAAACTTGCTTACTATCATTTTAGCAATTATCAAAGAGAGACCTGCAGCATTAAAAGGCATTTACATCAATTCAATTATCATCACCTCAACTATGGGTCCCGGAATTAAATTAGACGTTGCAAGCGTATCAAAGCTTGCTAAGCAGTAGGAGAGTTTACTATGGTACAAGCATACAAACAAGACGCAGTAAAAGTAATCAAAGATAGACTCGACAATGCAAAATCAATCGTTCTAATCGATTATAAGGGAATCAATATTGAAGAAGTTGATGAGTTAAGAAACAGAATGCGGAATGCAAATGTTGATTATTTCATTTCAAAGAACACATTCATTAAAATCGCACTTAATGAATTGGGAATCAAAGAATTTGACGAACATCTAAGTGGTCCAACTGCTATTGCAATTTCTAAAGTAGATGAAGTAGCAGCCGCCAGAGAATTAGCCAAATTCAAAAAAGATATTATGGATGACAAAGACTTTCCGAAGTTCAAGATTGGTTTAGTTGGAAAAGATATTATGGATATATCTCAACTGGAAAAACTAGCCGATCTTCCTTCTAAAGAAGTTCTACTGTCAATGGTTCTACAAGGTTTCAACGCACCTATCAATGGTTTTGTTGGTGCACTCAGCGGAATCTTGAGAAAATTTATCTATGCAATCGACACAATAGCCAAACAAAAAGAAAATAAATAAACATATATACGATGGAGGATATAATGGCTGACAAGAAGCAACAAGTTATTGATATTATTAAGGAAATGAGTGTAATCGAACTTTCCGAACTTGTAAAAGAACTCGAAGAGATCTTCGATATTACTGCTGCTGCTCCAGTAGCCGTTGCTGCACCTGGTGCTGCTGCCGGTGGAGAAGCTGCTGAAGAGAAAACAGAATTTGACGTTATTTTAACTAGCTCTGGAGCAAAGAAAATCCAGGTTATTAAAACTGTACGTGCAATCACAAAATTAGGTCTTAAAGAAGCTAAAGAATTAGTTGATAATGCACCGAACCCAGTTGTTCAGGGTGTTCCAAAAGAAGAAGCCGAAACCGTTAAAGCTCAAATTGAAGAAGCTGGCGGATCTGTAGAAGTTAAATAATCAACAATATTATTATACGGAAGTGAGCCATGGCTCACTTCCGTTACCTTATTTATAATGATAGAAATTTGTACGAAATTTTAATTGTACGCAAAAAAATAAGGAGTATAAACTTTTGAAAATTCAAAATTTTTCTCGTATCAGAAAGAAAGCTGAGCAGTCAGGGTTACCTTTTGTACATGTGCCGAATCTGCTTTCGATGCAAATTGATTCTTATGATCAATTTCTTCAGAAAGAGATTCATCCGCAAAAACGTTACGATGAAGGACTTCAAGCTGTTCTTAAGTCAATATTCCCGTTAGAAGACCAAAAAGGGATCTACTACCTCGAATTTATTGATTATATTGTATTAAAAGAAAAATATTCAACTGATGAATGCATAGAAAGAAATCTTTCCTATCAAGCACCTGTTAAAGCAAGGATGAGACTCGTAATTTATGATGAGGAAATTCTCAAAGAAACGGGTGAAAAAAGGGTTAAAAGCACGATCGAGCAAGATGTATTTCTTGGTGAGATCCCTCTGATTACAAATCAGGGTACATTCATTATTAACGGAGCTGAACGTGTTATTATTAGTCAGCTTCATAGATCTCCCGGTATCTTTTTCTCAGAAGCAAAGCATCCAAGCGGTAAGATATTAAATTCCGCCAAGTTGATCCCATATAATGGTTCATGGCTTGAATTCAATATGGATAGTTACGATGCTCTTTTTGTGCTTATAGACAAAAGACGTAAACTTCCGGCAACAGTTCTATTGCGTGCTGTTGGGCTTTCAACAAATGACGATCTCAGAAATTATTTCTATGAAAAAGAGAAAATCGATGTGAAAAAGTCTAAAGATCGATTCCTTTTTGCTGATGTTATGAATAAAGAAACTGGTGAAATTCTTTATGATGCAGGTAGTGAGATCGGAAATGATGAGATCGAAGCAATGGTTGAAGGCGGAATTAAAAAAATAGATGTTATTAAATCTAATTTTGAAATCACCAGAAAAATAATCGAACAAACTATCGCTAAAGATCAAACGACTACTCAGGAAGAAGCATTAAAGAAAATATACACACTTATACGTCCGGGTGAAGAACCTACATATGAAATTGCTTTAGACCTTTTTAACAGAATGTTCTTTAATGAAAGAAGATACAATCTTGGTAAAGTTGGACGTCATAAACTTAATACCCGCTTGGGTCTGGACATTGATATAAATACTCATGTTCTTACAAAAGAAGACCTCATCGCGATTATTGATAAATTGATTGCCGTATATAAAGATGAAGATAGAATTGATGATATTGATCATCTGGCAAATAGAAGAGTTCGAACTGTCGGAGAACTTCTGGCTGAGCAATATAACATTGGTCTTTCCCGTGTAGCTAGAACTGCTGTAGAAAGAATGTCGATAGCTAATCCGGATGAAGTGACGCTTCACGATCTAATCAATAGCAATGCGCTTATTGCTGTTGTGCAATCGTTCTTCCTTACGGGTCAACTTTCTCAATATATGGAACAAACTAATCCGCTAACCGGAATTACACATAAAAGAAGACTCTCAGCTCTTGGTCCTGGTGGACTTACCAGAGAACGTGCCGGTTTCGAAGTTCGAGATGTTCACTATTCTCATTATGGACGTATCTGCCCTATTGAAACTCCTGAGGGTCCGAATATTGGTCTTATCTCTTCACCGGCTATGTATGCAAGAGTTAATGAACTTGGATTCTTGGAAACTCCTTATATTAAGGTAGTAAATAGCAAGATCACTTCTGATGTTCTGTTTCTTGATGCTAATCAGGAAGAAAATTATATTATTGCACAAGCCAATGTGAATTATGATGAAAATACTAATATTACAGACGAACTTGTGTTTGCCCGTCATCAAGGTGAATTCCTACAGGTAAAACCTGGGGAAGTACAATTTCTTGATGTATCTCCGCAGCAGATAGTTTCAGCATCTGCATCTCTTATTCCATTTTTGGAACACGACGATGCAAACCGTGCTCTGATGGGATCTAATATGCAGCGTCAAGCTGTACCTTTAATGAACCCGGAAGTTCCAATGGTTGGAACAGGTATGGAAGAGATCATTGCCAGGGATAGTGGTTCTACAGCTATCGCTCCCTTTGATGGTGTTGTTAAAAAAGTTACAAGTTCCTATATAGATATTGAAAGAGACAATCCTGATGAAAGTATACTCGATATTGGCACAAAGAATCGTGTTTATCTAAAAAAATTCGCACGTTCAAATCAGGATACATCCATTCACCAAAGACCCTCTGTTAAAGCGGGCGATAAGGTGAAAAGAGGAGATCTGATCTCTGATGGTCCATCAATAACTGATAATAGATTATCACTTGGGAGCAATATGCTGGTTGCCTTCATGCCTTGGTATGGATACAACTATGAGGATGCTATTATTCTTAGCGAAAAAGTTGCTCGAGAAGATACTCTTACTTCAGTTTATATTGAGGAGCATGAAGTTTTAGTCCGTATCATGAAAAACGGAAAAGAAGAGCTTGCCTACGATATTCCTAATGTTCCAATTAAGGCTCTAAGAAACCTGGATAAATCTGGTGTCATAAGAGTTGGATCTGTTGTAAAAGCAGGTGATATCATTGTTGGAAAGATAACTCCGAAGAACGTAGATATCGATCCTTCCCCGGAAGAAAATCTTATGCGTGCTCTTTTCGGTGATCGTGCTGGAGATTTTACCAATAGCTCACTTAAGGCAAAACCTGGAATGGAAGGTGTGGTTATTGATGTGAAGGTTTTCTCGCGTCTTGAATCTACAGAAGAATTTGAAGATCAAGAATTAAAACTGGAATCTCTTCAACGCATCAAGCAGGAACACAAAGAGAGACAGAAAAAAATCCAGAAATATCTTCAAGGTAAACTGGAAAAAATTCTTATTGGAAATACTGCTAAGAACATTGTTGATGAAAAAACAAATATGTTCTTTGTCCCTTCCGGTATAAAAATTACAAAAAATTCTTTAAAAAAGATAAACTTCAAACGCCTGAATCTAGATTACGATCTGGTAGAAGATGCTGAAATGAACCAAAATATATACAATGAGATCATCCTGAAAGCTAAAGTAGCTTATGAAGAAAGTGACAACATCTTCAAAAAAGCTAAAGAACGTCTTAAACATGGTGATGAACTTCCTTATGGTGTTCGTAAAATGGTAAAGGTATATATTGCCAAAAAGCGTAAAATCGCAGTTGGTGATAAAATGGCTGGTCGTCACGGAAATAAGGGTGTAATATCTAAAATAAGTCCGATTGCCGATATGCCTTATATGGAAAACGGTGAATCAGTTGACATTATTTTGAACCCACTTGGTGTACCTTCCCGTATGAATATCGGTCAGATCATGGAAACCCATCTTGGTATGGCAGCTAAGATTCTTGGGGGTAATTTTGAAACTCCTGTTTTCGACGGTGCAACTCTTGCTGATATTGATAAATCAATGAAGAAAGCCAAATTGGAATTGGATGGAAAGCAAGTACTTTATGATGGGAAAACAGGTGAACCTTTCAAAGAAAGAGTTACAGTTGGAGTTATGTATATGCTTAAACTTAATCACCTGGTTGCAGATAAAATGCATGCTCGTTCTACCGGACCTTACTCACTTATCACACAACAACCTTTAGGTGGTAAAGCTCAACATGGTGGTCAGAGATTAGGAGAGATGGAAGTATGGGCACTTGAAGCATATGGTGCTTCTCGTCTTTTAGAAGAGATGCTAACTATCAAGAGTGATGATGTTGAAGGTAGAACTAATGCATTTAAAGCTATTACAAGCGGCATGAATCCGCCGAAACCCGGTATCCCGGAATCTTTCAATGTGTTAGTAAGTGAATTAAAATCCCTCTGCTTTGACGTTGAGTTTCTTGCAGACAAGAAACATAATGGAGGTCAGTAAGTGATTAGAGATATTAAGCGAGATAAAAGAATAGAAAATTACGATAAAGTAAGAATCAAGATAGCTTCTCCCGATTCGATCCGTGAATGGAGTTATGGAGAGGTTACAAAACCTGATACTCTTAACTATCGTACTCTTAAACCTGAGAAAGGTGGACTTTTCTGTGAAAGAATTTTTGGTCCTGAAAAGGATTACGAATGTAGTTGTGGAAAATATAAGAAAAAGCGTTTCCAAAATACTGTATGTGACCGTTGTGGTGTTGAAATCACTACTTCACGAGTACGTCGTTCACGTATGGGTCATATCGAATTGGCAGTTCCAATTTCTCACATCTGGTTTGTAAAAAGTATGCCAAGTGTAGTTGGAACACTACTCAATATGCCTGTTAGTAAATTAGAACGTGTCCTTTATTATGAATCATATATTGTCCTTAATCCGGGTGATAGTGATTATGAAGAGAGAGATCTGGTAAATGTTGATGAATACTACGAGATCAGAGATCGTATTGGTGAAGATTTTGTTGCCTTGATGGGTGCAGAAGCGATTAAAGTTCTACTTGAAGAGATTAATCTTGAAGATGAAGCAATGAATTTGCGCACGATCATTAAGATGGAAACTTCCATTCAGAAGAAGCAGAAAGCAATTAAACGCCTTAAGGTTATTGATGCTTTCCGTAAATCCGGCAATAATCCTGGCTGGATGGTTCTGGAAGTTCTCCCAGTCTTACCACCTACCCTAAGACCTTTAGTCCAACTTGACGGTGGTAGATTTGCCACAGCTGATTTCAATGAACTTTATAGGAGAGTGATCACTCGTAATAACAGACTTCGCGGACTTATCGATATTAATGCTCCTGAAGTTATCTTAAGAAATGAAAAGCGTATGCTGCAGGAAGCAGTAGATGCTCTTATTGATAACTCCAGAAAATCTAGACCGGTAAAAGGAAGAGGCAACAGACCTCTTAAAGCTCTTGCCGATCAGCTTAAAGGTAAAAGTGGTAGATTCCGTCAAAACCTGCTTGGTAAACGTGTGGATTATTCCGGACGTTCAGTGATTACTGTTGGACCTAATCTCAAACTTCATCAATGTGGATTACCTAAAGAGATGGCTATCGAGCTTTTCAAACCCTTCATCATTGAAAGACTAGAAAAGATCGGTGAAGCAGAAAAAGCAAAAACAGCAAAAAAATTAATAGAAAAAAAACGTCCTGAAATTTGGAAGATCCTGGAAGACGTTATAAAAGATTATCCTGTTCTTCTGAATCGTGCACCAACATTGCACAAACATGGTATTCAAGCATTTATGCCGGTACTTACAGAAGGAAGGGCAATAGAACTTCATCCACTTGTTTGTATCCCATATAATGCGGATTTTGACGGTGATCAGATGGCTGTTCATGTTCCTCTTTCCAATGAAGCCCAAATGGAAGCACGAGTTCTTATGCTATCTACAAGAAACTTGTTACTTCCTGCCAGCGGAAAACTTGCTATGGCAACCAACCAGGATATCGTTCTAGGTAATTATTATTTAACCGTTTTAAAATATAAGAAACCGGAAGATACCCAAAAGATGAAATATTTCAGTTCTTCTGATGAAGTGCTGCTTGCCTATGAACAGGAAGATCATTTAAAAAACCAAAAAGGGCAAATTGCAGATAATATCGATTTAGAACTATATACATGGATCAATGTTCTCATTGATGGAAAGATCATAACTACAACCATCGGTCGGGTTATTTTTAATCAAATCCTTCCTCCTGAACTTCCTTTTAAGAATTATACTTTTACAAAAGGTAAATTGAACGATCTATCTATGGAATGCTATGAAACTATTGGACAGGCAAGAACAGCAGTATTTCTTGATAACGTTAAAGATCTTGGGTTCAAATATGCAACAAAAGCGGGTATTACATTTAGTTCTAGTGATGTAATTTCTCCAAAAGACAAAAATAAATTTATAGCAAAAACAGAAAAAGAAGTAGCTAAGATCATAACCAGTTATATGAATGGTGAAATTACTGAGACAGAACGTTATAACCGTGTAATTGATAAATGGAAATTAACTACTGAGAAAGTTACAGAACTTCTTATGAAAGAATTAGAAGCTGATCAAGGTGGTTTTAACTCAATAAATATGATGTACCTTTCTGGTGCTCGTGGGGGTAAAGACCAGATCAAGCAACTTGGAGCTCTTCGTGGTTTGATGGATAAACCTTCACGTGGTACTTCCGATAGAGGTGCCGAAGTTATTGAAACTCCAATTAAATCTAACTTTAAAGAAGGTCTTACAGTTCTTGAATACTTTATCTCTACTCATGGCGCACGTAAGGGTCTTGCTGATACAGCTCTCAAAACTGCTGATGCAGGATACCTCACAAGACGTCTTGTAGATGTTGCTCAGAATGCTGTAATAACGAGTGAAGATTGCGGAACAATCGAAGGTATTACCGTTAGTGCTCTTAAAGAAGGTTTGGAAACTGTAGAGCCACTTTATGAAAGAATCAAAGGTAGAACAACTGCTGAAGATATTGTAGATCCGGTTACTGATAAAATTATCGTGTTTGCAAATTCTGAGATCACAAATGAGATGGCTCAAACTATTCAAAATCACGGCATCAACTCCATCAGGATCAGATCCGTATTGACTTGTGAATCTAAGAATGGAATTTGTGCAAAATGTTACGGTAGAAACCTGGGGAACAACAAACCTTCTACCGTTGGTGAGCCTGTGGGTGTAATTGCTGCACAAAGTATTGGTGAACCTGGAACCCAGCTTACACTCCGTACTTTCCATATTGGTGGTACAACAAGTACCGATGTGGACCTGGCAGAAGTGGCTGCAATTTCAGATGGTACAATAAAATTTGTAAAGATGAATACAGTTATAAACCGAGATGAGGAACTTATTTCCAGTGGTTATTTTGGGAAGATCAAAATAATCAGTGATGAAGATGGTTCTGAATTAGAATCTTATAAAGTGGAATATGCTGCTACTATTTATGTACAGGATGGTCAAAAAGTTGTTAAGAATACTAAGTTATTCAGTTGGGACCATTATAATAATCCACTTATCGCTCCCGCTCAAGGTGAACTTAAATTCGAACATTTCATTAAAGATATTACTTACAAAGAAGAATTTAATGAACTGACAGGTTCAAGAGAAATCACAATTATCGAATCAAAAGATCGTAAACTACAAGCTCAGTTCAAGATCATTCCAAAAAAAGGTAAACAGATCCTTGTTCCTATCCAATCAGGTTTGATGGTTGAGGTAGAAGATGGTATTTATGTATATCCAGGTGATGTACTTGGTAAATCATCACGTGTTACTATAAAGCAAAGTGATATTACTGGTGGTCTGCCACGAGTTCAAGATCTTTTCGAAGCTCGTGTACCAAAAGAAAAAGCTATTCTTTCTGAAATCTCCGGATTAGTTTCTATTGGAGATCTCTCAAAATCCGGACGTGTAATTTACATTAATGCAGGAGAAGAGACAGAAAATAAATATATAATTCCACCTGGAAAGAGAATTATCGTTCACGAAGGTGACAGAGTTGACAGTGGTGATGCTTTATCAAGCGGTCCTCTAGATCCTCACGATATTCTTAAAGCAAAAGGTATCACTGCTGCTCAGATGCTAATTGTTAATGAGATCCAGGAAGTTTATAGAAAACAGGGTGTAAAGATTGATGATAAACACATTGGTGTGATCATCCGTCAAATGTTTAAAAAAGTTAGAATACTCAATCCGGGACATACAATGTTCCTGGAAGGTGAAATCGTAAATAGAAATCAAGTTAATAAAGAAAACAAGCGCATTGAAGAAGAGGGTGGCGAAGGAGCTACCTTTGAGCAACTTCTTCTGGGTATTACAAAAGCTTCGCTGTTAACAGAAAGCTGGCTTTCTGCAGCTTCGTTCCAAGAGACCACAAAAGTTCTTACTCAAGCTTCTATTGAAGGAAAAGTAGATAATCTTGAAGGTCTTAAAGAAAGTATTATTATCGGTCATAGAATTCCGATAGGTACTGGAACCAAGTTCTATAATGACCAGGTTAAAAAAGCTATTGATGAAGGTAAATCAATTACCGAGATCATTCAAGAATTTGCTCATCAGGAAAAAGAAGAATTGCTTGATGATATCCTTGATTTCTAATAATTAAAAAGGAGAAAAAAGTGCCAACAATTAATCAGTTGATACGTAAAGGTAGAAAGAAGATAGTGAAGAAAAAGCAAAATAGAGCTCTCGATTCCTGCCCACAAAGAAGAGGTGTGTGTACAAGAGTTTACACAACCACACCAAAAAAGCCGAACTCAGCTCTACGTAAAGTTGCCAGAGTCCGTCTTACTAATGGTGCAGAAGTAACAGTTTATATTCCTGGAGAAGGTCATAACCTTCAGGAACACAGTATCGTTCTCGTTCGTGGTGGAAGAGTAAAAGACTTACCTGGTGTTAGATATCACATCGTTCGTGGTGCACTTGATACAGCAGGTGTTGATGGTCGTATTCAATCTCGTTCGAAATACGGAACGAAGAGACCTAAGAATTAGGAGGATGTAGATGTCAAGAAGACGAAAAGCAATTGAAAGAGAGATATATCCTGATCCGAAATATAAGAGTATTGTTTTAAGTAAATTTATCAATGCTGTTATGAAAGAAGGTAAAAAAAGTTTAGCAGAGAAGATCGTTTACGGTGCATTGGAAATTATCGAGAAAAAAACCGGTGAACCTGGATTGGACGTATTCACTACTTCAGTAGATAATGTAAGACCTCTTATCAAAGTGGTTTCACGTCGTATTGGTGGATCAAACTATCAGGTACCTACAGAAGTTAACAAAAAGAACGCTCAGGCTATGGCATATAGATGGATCATATCTTTTTCCAGACAACGAGCTGAGAAAACTATGGTTGAACGCCTTGCTGGCGAGCTTCTCGCTGCTTATAAAAAAGAAGGTGCAAGCATAAAACGCCGAGAAGATGTTCATAAAATGGCAGAAGCTAACAAGGCATTTGCTCACTTTAGAGTTTAGTAAAAAAACGTCTTATGTCAAAAAACAAAGATTTATCTGAGATACGTAATATTGGCATAATGGCTCATATTGATGCCGGTAAAACAACAACTACCGAAAGGATATTGTTTTATACCGGCATCATTCATAGAATGGGTGAAGTTCATGACGGAAATGCCGTGATGGACTGGATGGCACAGGAAAAAGAACGTGGCATCACGATCACATCAGCTGTAACTACTTGCTTTTGGAAAAAGAAACAAATAAATATTATTGATACTCCCGGTCATGTTGATTTTACTGCCGAAGTTGAACGATCACTAAGGGTATTAGATGGAGCTATTGGTGTTTTCTGTGCAGTTGGTGGTGTGGAACCACAATCAGAAACAGTATGGCATCAAGCAGATAGATATAAAGTTCCGCGTATAGCATTCATAAATAAAATGGATCGATCGGGTGCAGATTATGAGCACGTTATAGACATGATCAATGACCGCCTTACGAAGAATGCGCTTGCTGTTCAATTACCAATTGGCAGAGAAGACAGTTTTGAAGGTATTATCGATCTTATCAGCATGAAAGCTATTTACTTTGATCAGACAACAATGGGTCTAGAATATCATACAAAAAAAATTCCTGATGAATTAATAAAAACTGCTGAAAGTATGCGAAACCAACTTTTGGAACATATCTCAGAATACGATGATCTGATCATGGAAAAATATCTTGAAGAAAAGGATATAACACAGCAGGAGATCATTTCAGCTATCCGCAAAGGTGTAATTAAGTATCAATTTATTCCAGTATTATGTGGTTCTTCTCTTAAAAATAAGGGAGTACAACTTCTATTGGATGCTATCAATGATTATCTTCCATCTCCCTTGGAAGTTCCCCCTGCGATCGGCACAAAAGGAAATGGAGAAGAAGAAGTTCTCGTTCGACCCGATCCCAAGGAGAAATTCTCTGCTTTAGCTTTTAAGGTTCAGATTGATAAATATGTTGGAAAACTTATTTATATCAGGGTTTATTCCGGATCGATCAAACGAGGGAATTCAATTGTGAATCAATCAACCGGTAAGAAAGAGCGCGTCTCACGTGTTCTGCAGGTTCATTCCAATAAAAAGAAAGATATCTTTAATCTGGAAGCTGGTGACATTGCTGCTATTGTAGGTCCTAAAGATATTAAAACAGGTGATACCCTCACTAATAGTGAGCTGAATTTACTACTTGCTCCAATCACCTTTCCCAATTCTGTAATTTCCATAGCAATTGAGCCCAAAACAAAAGCAGATAAAGATAATCTGGATATTTCTCTAAAGAAATTGGAAGAAGAGGATCCAACCTTTAGAGTTTCCCAGCATAAAGATACCGGTCAAACACTTATCTCGGGTATGGGTGAATTGCATCTTGAAATTATTATCGACAGGCTTAAACGCGAATTTAATGTTCATGCAAATGTTGGGAATCCTCAAGTTTCATATCGTGAAAGTATCACAAACGAAGTGATAACAAACGGAGAGTTTATTCGAGAGATGAATGGAAAGGGACATTATGCCATTGTTAAGTTAAAACTCTCTCCACTCGAACTTGATGAGCTTAAACCGGGAGAAAAAAATAGATTTATAAATTCAATTGATCCGGAAGTTATTCCCAAAGATTTTTGGAAAGCGATTCAAAGCAGTTCCCTAAATGCCTGCCTGGATGGTCCTTTAATTAACAGCCCGATAGAACGGGTTAGAATAGAACTTATCGGTGGGAAATTCAATGAAGTTGATTCCAACGAGACTGCTTTCAGTATTGCCTCTTCAATTGCTGTTAATAACGGTCTTAGAAAAGCTAAAGCTGTAGTTATGGAGCCTATTATGCTGGTCAGTATTATTTCTCCAGAGGATTTCGTAGGTGAAATAATTGGAGATATTAATGCAAAACGCGGCAGGATCGAACATATTAGAAATGCAAACCAGAAACAAGAGATCACTGCTCATATTCCCATGAGTGAACTTTTTGGATATTCTACCAGATTACGATCTATTTCGCAAGGCAGAGCTGATTATACAATGGAATATCTCAAACACGAAAAAACACCCATTAATATTCAGGAAAAGATATTAAAAAAAGTTAGAGGTTTTTAGTAGTTATTTTATTATCCTACACGTGATTATTGGTTCATTCTAAAGAGTGAGCCTTTTGTTTTTATAGGAGAGAATCTTGAGGATCAGGACTATTCGGAAATTGTTGGATTGGCTCATTGCTCAATTTGAGAAGAATGAAATTACCAGTCCGAAACAAAATGCAGAAATCATAATTTCACATGTTCTGAAAATGAAAAAACTTGATATCTTTCTTCATTTAGAAAAAGAGATCTTAGATGTTCAACTTAATACAATTTTAGAAATAACCTCTCGTAGAAAAAAACACGAACCTTTACAATATATTTTGGGTGAAACAGAATTTTATGGGTGTACTATCAAAGTTACTCCCGATGTTCTGATTCCACGTCCCGAAACAGAATTACTGGTTGAAAAAATCATTCATGAAGAAAAGGAAGTAGATAACATCCTGGAGATCGGAACCGGTTCCGGTGCAATTGTAATTGCCTTAGCTAAGAACATGAATGAGATAAAAATTGATGCCGTTGATATTTCAGGATCTGCATTGAAGATAGCTCAGCAAAATGCAGAACTGAACAATGTCGAGATAAACTTTTTTCAATCTGACATCTTTGAAAACGTCACCGATAAGTATGATCTTATCATCTCCAATCCTCCCTATATTTCTCAGGATCAATATAAACAACTTCCAAAAGAGATTAAGGATCACGAGCCAAAATCTGCACTTCAGGCTGAGAATAATGGTTTGTACTTTTATAAAAAAATCTTGCAAAAGGCAAAAGAACATTTGACGGAATCTGGTAAAGTATATTTTGAAATAGGCTATGATCAGGCTGAAGAGATCAGTAATATTGCTAGGGAAAATAGATATCAGAAAGTTGAAATCTTTCAAGATCTGAATGGATTTGATCGGATTATGAGGATAGAATGAAAATATTACTTGCAAGTAAATCAGCTTGGTTTGTATTAGTGAATAAAAATGAAGGATTAGTTGATTAATTATGGGAAAAATAAACCAATTATTGCAAGATTGGTCAAAAGGAACAATATATACTTCTGCTTATCTACAAAGTCTTGGATTCAGTAATGCCTTGTTATATCAGTATAAACAAAGTAATTGGATAGCAAGTATCGGACGTGGTGCTTTCAAACAAAAAGAGGACAAAGTA
>JAYEKK010000090.1:0-3829 GCA_034660955.1 Candidatus Cloacimonadota bacterium
AATTTTTCTTATTCATACAGAGTTAAAGCAACTCACGAAGGAGATATTAACGATTCTACAGCTACGATCTGGGATATTCTTTACGATGATACACTCGGACCTGATACAACTTATGCTACTGGAAATCAACATAATACCGGCGTGAAACATATGGCAAGTTTGAGTTATTCTTATAAATTAAAAGGCTGGTTGAATTTATCTCAATCTGTTTCCGGTAATGAAGCCTGGTTTGATAGAGATAAAAATAATGTAAAATTTGTGCGTGGAATGGATTACAAAACATTCTCTTCTTTATCATTTAATCTCTATGGAATGCGAACTATGCCCAAGATATACATATCTGCAATCCGTCATATTATCACTCCCAAATTGAGTTTTACTTATCGACCCGATTTTTCTGAAAATGATAGATTCTATGGTTTTGGCGGGATAGGAGTGAGTTCAGCCGTGAAAAGCAGGAAGGTGAGTTTTTCTCTTGGAAATAAATGGCAGTTAAAACTTGCCGCAATTAAGAAACTTAAAGAACGTAAGATAAATGATTTCTTTATTATCAATTCCAATATAAGTTATGATTATGAAAAGGATAACGGGTTTAGTAATATTTCGCATTCAATAAACTTAAATCCGAATAAGATCAGTTTTGGAGTAGTTGATATTTCAACAAAACCTTCCGGTAATTTTTCACAAGCTACTTATGATCTTGGTGTTAAAAGCTGGGATCCGAGAGATTGGGAACTTGGTGTAACAAATTGGAATTTCAATATAACTTCTGCACTTAAATTTTCTGGTGATGCAAATTATGTAGATTATTTTCCACTTGCAAAAAATGACTTTGTCTCCGGTGATTTCTTTAGTAGTGATTCAATTGATACTGATACAGAACGAACCATAACTACTCTGGAAGAACTTGATGAATTGAATAGAGAAGCAAAAAATTGGGCTTTTACAGTATCGCATATTTTTAAACTTAATAAAGCACAATATGCAATTGATGATTATTCCAGCAATTTACGGATGTCAGTTTCGGCACGCATTACCAAGAATTGGGCAATTTCTTACGATAATTATATAGATCTGGAAGCAGATGAATTGGTATCGCACAATTTTACGATCACTCGGGATCTGCATTGTTGGAAGATGACATTTAAATATACAAAACAGGGTGATTATTGGAATTACAGATTCCAGCTCTTTAATATTAAACTTCCCGATGCACTAAAATTTAGAACTTCTGATCATAGTTAAGTCAGAACTCACCCTGCTGCTTGCACCGCCATAGTTTTTTTACGAAGGCGTGTCCCTCTCTTTAAACATAAGAGAGGGAACATGAGAAATGCAGGAAGAAATTGTAACTCAAAGCTTTTACCATGTTGACTAACATGGCAGTCTTTGAGAATCGCAAACAGGATGTTTGCGGTACACGGAGGAATATGAAAAAGGCAGTTTTTTTAGATCGTGACGGAACCATAAATTCCGATGAACATGGTTATATCAACAAACCGGAAGATCTGCACTTATATCCTTTTGCAGCAGATGCAATTTCCAAACTTAATAAAATGGGTTATCTGGTTTTTGTAGTTACCAATCAGGCAGGAGTTGCTTACGGATATTTTAAAATTGAAGATGTAAAAAAGATCAATGAAAAATTAGTGAACGAATTGGCAAAAGGTAAGGCAAAAGTAGATGAAATCTTCTATTCACCTTTTCACATTAAAGGTAAAGTAAAACCCTTTAACATTCAGCATCAAGATAGAAAACCAGACATTGGAATGTTCCAAAAAGCAAAAGAAAAATATCATTTTAATGCCAAAGAATCCTTCATGATCGGAGATAGATTCTCTGATATTGGTTTCGGAAAAAATGCCGGACTGAGGACAATATTAGTTCGCTCCGGTGGTGGTGAAAATGAATTTTTACAAAAAAGAAATGAAACTGAATACAAACCGGATTTTGTGGTGAAAGACCTATCGATTGCTGTAGAATTAATAGAGGAATTAGAAAAATAGATGAAAAAAATAATCAGTGTTATTCTACTGGCAATATTACTTACATTCTGCGGAACGACAACAGAACCAAATACAAATCTTGATAGACCTACAGACCTTGATGCCGATTGCAATTATGTTCAGGAAGTAATTCTTAGCTGGAATTACGAGAATGGAGATGAAGTTGGTTTTATAATCCAACGAAAAACAGAAAGTGAAGTTTATACAATTATTGATACAATTGATGCAGGCATTCACGAATATAGCGATGTTACCGTAATTGTTGGAACAGTTTACAATTATATGGTTGCAGCAGTTTGTGAAGAATGTCAGAGCGAATGGAGCGATGAAGTTAGTGTATTTGTAATTGAAGGATTTCAAAGCCTGGATTTTGGAACAGATCAAACCATTGAGATTGTAACCTGGAATATCGAGCATTTCCCAAAAAACTTAAGTGTAACTGTGGAATATACAGTTCAAATAATGCGTGGATTAAATGCTGATATTTATGCTCTGCAAGAAATTGAAAGTAACTCATATTTTGAAGACGTAATATCAATGCTTAATATTGATGACCCCGAAAACACATGGGACGGATACCGTGCTACCTCAGCATATTATTCAATAAATTTGGCATATATTTATAAAAGCAACCAACTGCAGATTGATGATATTTATGAAATTTATCAAGATGATTGGTATGCTTTTCCACGTAGTCCACTTGTGATGGAACTATCATTTAACGGAAATGATCTAATAATAATAAACAATCACTTGAAAGCCGGTGGTGACAATGAAGATGAGGCACGCAGACTGGAGGCTTGCCAGAAACTTGATACTTATATTTCTGAGAATTGGTTTACTAGTGAAGTATTATTAGTAGGAGATTTAAATGATGACATTACAGAACCGGAAAGTTCGAATGTTTTCTGGTCATTCATAAATGAACCTTTAGAATATCTCTTCACAGATATGGAAATTGCAGAAGGTTCATCTGTTTATTGGTCATATCCAAGTTGGCCCAGTCATCTCGATCATATTCTGATAACAAATGAGCTTTTTGATGAATTCAGTTTGGAAGGTTCTGATGTTCAAACTTTGAGGATAGATCTTTTGCTTGATGGCGGTTGGAGTGAATATGATAGTAATGTTTCCGATCATCGTCCGGTTGGTCTGAAGCTTGCGTTTTAATACTTTGGTATTGTTATCCTGAGTGTCCGGCAACTGCCGGATGTATCGAAGGATAGTGAGAGCATAATTACAGTATACTTCGATACGTCACGTAGTCTGTCCTAAGCCTGTCGAAGGACTCCTACTCAGTGTGACAGTCTGTATTGATATTGTGCAGCAGGAGCTGTACAACGAGAATGAGAATATAATTCAAATTGAGAAGTCGCAAACAAGATGTTTGCGATACGAGGAGCTAATATGAAAAAAAATATTATTGTATTATTTATTTTACTAACTGCCATACTCTGGACAGAAGAGCTTCCAAAAATTGAATATAATAAATTAACAATTGGCGAGGAACAAACTTTAGAAATTATGACCTGGAATATCCAGAATTTCCCCAAAAGTGAATTTAGCATTGATTATGCAGCTAAAGTAATAAATGCCATTGATGCCGATGTGATCGGATTACAGGAGATCGAAAGTGACTCGGCTTTTGTTGTTCTTCTGCAAAATTTACAACAACTAAAACCGGAAGATAATTGGTTGGGTTATCGAGCTAACACAAATGAATGGGAGATGAATCTGGCATATCTTTATAAATCGAGTATAATAAATGTGGATAGCATTTACCAGATCTATCCCGATGATGAAGTATATCATAAACCATTTCC
>JAYEKK010000091.1:0-15085 GCA_034660955.1 Candidatus Cloacimonadota bacterium
CTCAAAAATACTGGTAAACAAATTATTTAATCTTTCTATGCCGGATTTAGCTAAAGTGCAATTTAAGATTAATAATTTATTCATTTACTTCTCCACTTCTAAAATCTTATATCGTTGATCATTATTCGATATTTTTACTTTCTATAAAACAAAAATACTAAATATGCAAAGTATAAGATTACAAAAAAAACTGACTCTATCTTTGTGAGCTTATGTTTCTTTCCGATGAACATTGTGATGAATAACATGATCGTAATAACACAAAGAAATATAAAATCAATATTGAGAGCAAAATCATAGTGTATAGGAGCAATAAGCGAACTTACTCCCAAAACAAGTAGAATATTAAATAGATTTGAACCTATTACATTTCCGATTGCCAAGTCGTTCCTACCTTTTGTAATAGCTATAATAGATGTTACAAATTCCGGTAGAGACGTACCCAAGGCAACTATTGTTAATCCAATAAACTTCTCACTCACGCCAAAATTCCGGGCAATTAACACAGCATTATCAACTACGAACTTCCCACCGAAAAACAGACCTATTATTCCAATAATCATCAATAAAATTGTATTTAGATAAGAGTGTTCCTTTATATCTGATCCTTGTAGGGGTTTGGCTTTAAGGAAACCAAAAACATATATGAAAAATATAAGCAGAAATACAAGAAGGATGATACCATCTAATAACGAAAGCCCTGAATCCCAAATTGCCAGACCAAATACCAACAAAGTAGCAATTAGCAAGAATGGCATTTCTTTTAAAATTGTATTTTTCTGAACTACTATAGTTGATATTATGCCGGCAACTCCCAACACCATGAGGATATTGAAGATATTACTTCCTAAAATATTTCCAAATGTGATCTCATGATGTCCACCAATACTGGCGAATACATTTACAACAAGTTCCGGAGCTGAAGTACCAAAAGCAACTATTGTGAGTCCTATCGCTATTTCAGAGATAGAAAGCTTCTTAGCAAGCGACGATGCACCATCAATTAAAAAATCTGCTCCTTTAATAACTATAATAAAACCAAGTAATAATAATAATAATGGAATTAACATTTTTTCCCTTCTGGTCACAGCGTATCTGACCACTCACGAGTGATTCAGAGAAGCCGGATCTTTTTCTTAGTTACACATCTATCAATTTTGTTGATTCATACTGCGAAGCAACAATAAGCTGAAGATCATGATTGATGCTATGTAGATAATCCCTCATAAGCTTTTCAGCTTTGATAGGAAGATTATTTTCTTCGCTTAGATGTGCAAGAATTATATTTTTTAGCCCAGGGTGAACAACTTGAGAAACCACACCAACAGCCTGCTCATTAGAAAGATGACCTTGTTTACTTTTTATTCGTTGTTTCAAGTGTGGAGGATACGACCCATTAATAAGCATTTTCACATCATGATTACTTTCTAAAATTATGGAAGTTGATTTCTTTAACTGTGTTATCATCAATTTTGAACTGAAACCAAGATCTGTAGCAATTGCCAGTTTTCTAATCTCATCTCCTACTTTTTTAATAGTAAAATTACTCCCGTCAGCTACATCGTGGGAAGATTGAAATGCTCTAATCTCAATATTTCCGATTGTAAATGATGACCCATTTTCAAAATAAATTGCACCAACCGGTAAATTTCCTAAACGCTCTTTGCAAGCATTATGAGTGTCTTTAGTTATATAAAGTGGAATTTGTAATTTACGGCAAATGATACCGGCTCCACGGATATGATCACTATGTTCATGGCTGATAACAACTCCATCCAATTTATTTTCATCTAATTTTATACTTTGAATAAAATTTGTTATTTTCTTTCCGCTAAGTCCTGCATCGAGGAGTATTTTTGTGCTCTCTGTTCTTATCAGGATCGAGTTCCCCTTGCTGCCGCTCGCTAATACAGATGCTTGAAACATATTTTATTTGATATAGTAAAATCTACTGTTTAATCTATCAAATTCAGTCCAAAGTGTATTGTCATCTGTAACGGCATCTTTAAGCTGCTGCACACCAATTGCCTGTGCATCAAAGTTATCTGCTTGATGAAGTATTGTAGCTTCCAACGTTTGAGGAAGTCTGGCAGATGCCATTTCATATTCGCCATGATGAGAAAGGATCAAATGACGCAATTTCATGAGAAGATCAGTAGGAAAATTATTAATCTCTTTTGTTTTATCGGCTACAAAATTATCTCCAAGCGGAATATGCCCAACTAATCTCCCAATTGGAGTGAATTCGATATTTGGTACAACCTGATACTCAAAGACCTTTCCAATATCGTGTAAAATACCACCGGTTACCAGCAGATCTCTATCAACTTTATAATTATGGGAGGCGTAATCGCATAATCCTGTAACAGAAATTGTATGTTCCAATAACCCACCAATGTAATTGTGATGCCAGCCTTTGGCTGCCGGTGCTTGTCCAAATTTTGTAAAAAATTCTTTATCTTCGAAAATATTTGATAATAATTCTTTTAGATATTGGTTTTTGATGCTGTCGATGTAACCAAATAACTTATCAGATAGTTTGTTCATATCTTTAGAAGTTGTCTCTAAAAAGTCATTTAAATCATACTCTTCCTGAGGTACTTTCTTAATTTTATTCACAGTTACTTGAAGCTGCGCTTTATAAGTTATTATAAAACCTTTAACCTGAATCACATCACCTTCATCAAATTTCTCAGCAACTGCTTTGGCATTATTCCATATATTACCGGCAATTGAACCAGAACTATCAGCCAATTTAAGCCTAATGAAGAAATCTTTTGCACCTTCCCGAAGAATTTTTTCTGTTACAAGAAAATTGCTGATAATCTCCTTATTCAGATGATCTTTTAATTCATTAACAAAAATTTTACTCATATTTTCCATCCTATACTACATAAATATTATTCGTGAAGATCCAGCCATAACCGAATCTATAAATTTCTAATCTGTAATTCCCTTTTTGTGTGATTTCAAATCTTCCCTTTTCATCAAGTTTGGAAGCTATTTTTTTTCCATTTCTATAAAGTTTTACTCTGGCAATTTTGGGAAGCCTGAAATAATAATACATCTTTTCTGTAAATGGCAACTCTTTACCAAATATTGCACTTACATCTTTTGATGAAGCGATACCGGCATAAAAATCGTATGGATTCCCAACTTTGTAATTTACTATATAGCTATTACCATTCTTTAAAGCTTCCAATATATTCTGCTGATCAATTTGGGCTTCTTCAGGAATAAGAACATTTGTACGAATTGAACGAAACAATGTTTTATGAGTGAGAAATTCTAACTTGATACCAAATTTCTTTATTCGCTCAGAATGAGCATCCACACTACCAATAGCGGACATTCTCTTTCCCGCATTATTCAATTCATCCCAATAATCTAAAGTTTCACGGAGCGGTTTGCGAACAAACAAAGAAGGGAACAGAACAAAGAATAATCCATTTAATTTAGGATTTAATTTCCCTATCCATTCCGAAAGATAATTCCAAATCTCGATTCCATCAAAATCATCATTTTTCTTATCCGTCCAAATATATTTTCTAAATCGTTTAGAGACTCTTTTTTCAAAAGGATGTGCGGCAAAACAAATTGCTTCTGATTTGGCATATCGTTGAATATATTCTTTAGCTTTCTTACCCTGAATTATTTCATCAGTATTAAAAACCAGAAAATGATTATTTTTCTCAGGATCGTTAATTTCCGCACCAATGATTACAATAAGATCGTTTTCCTTTTTAACAGCTTTATCTTCTCGTGCAGCCATTGTATGGTGGTCGTTTATCGTCAGGTAATCCAATTCATTTTTCTTGGCTGCTTTAATTATTTTACTAAGCTTCACTTGCGCATCAAAGGAATACTCAGTATGATTATGAACGCATCCGGTTAGCTCAAAGTACTTTTTATTGAATATATTCTTATTTTTCATTTTTACCTTATCAATAAACTTTTTTTATGGAATTTATATTCTTTTCCGTTAATTTCAGCTTTGATTTGCATGAGATATATCCCACTGGAAACTTGCTTATTAAAATTATCCTTTCCATTCCAAATAAAGATAGTCCTCTGTGCTGCAGGTTTTTGTGTTATAGTTTTCACTAACTGCCCCTTTATATTATATATCTTCAATTCAGCAGATTGGATCGTATTTGGAAGAGAGAGGAAAATATTAATTGTTTCCGTAGTTTTACACGGATTTGGAAAGATAAGCAAACTGTGATCAGTATTAGGGATTTCATCATCATCCAGGCTAACAAGCCCAGGTTGGAATTCTGTGAATGGTAATTTATTCACATGAAATATCTCTTTTGTTTCATCATTTTGAAGCCAGTAAATAATTTCACAATTATCCGTATCACCTGTTATAACCTCAAAGTCATCATTCATATTAAAAAGGACAGTATCAGAAATGGTTGAGCCATCCAAAAACTGAGCTGCATCCACTTCCGCAATTAAATATGTAAAAACTGGTATATTCGTATCAGCAGGTATACCCGGCTCATTCTCAACATTTTCAATCACTCCAACTCGTAATGTGAGATCATTTATGAATTCATCGAAAAGGAGAGTCTCTGTGTTTTCTAATATATAACTGAAACCAACATTTCCCAAATCGTTATAAAGAGCAAAGCAGATATCATTATTGATAAATGTCTTATTTAAAAGTGCAGCATTGTAAAGTTCTGCTAATTGAGCAAAATATTCCGTGGTGTAACCCAGCATCTTTTCAATACCGCCAACAATAGTTGCAGGAAATCCCAGTAGATCATAATAATGAAACCTTTCATAAGAATCATCGTTATAAAAAGGTTCATCATTAAGATCGGCAAAATAATTTACAGAAATACAATTTGAAGTATCCAGAATTGATGCCTGGGCAGACCAGATATTATTAGAATTTGAATTATTTAATTGCACAGCATTCTCGATCATAAGTTTATTTAATTGTTCAACATATACTTGAAACTCATCTTCAATTGAGTTATTTTGAGTTAAGCTGTCAGTTACACAGAGAAGTTCAGCTTCAAACTGATATTGAGAAGCTCTATTCGGAAGTATATACATGAGACTATCACTTACATTAAATACATAGGTTTCATTGGCATTAAGTACAGGTAACTCGATTTGATGGCATGTAGTGGTATCAGCCGTGTAAACAAGCTCAATAGTATTATCTGGATCTTCTAATAATGGAATTATATAACTTCCTGAGACCGGAATATCAGAATTATTCTTTATTGTAATTATCGGGTATAAAAAACTATTCGGCAGAAATTCACCTTCCCAATTTATCGATACAAAATCCAGATCTGTTCCATCAGTTATAAATCTGCCCTGAAGACTAAAAAGAAATTCCGAGTCATAACTAATGGAAAACATATTATAGTAGTAACCATTATTTAAAAAATAGCTTTGCATACCTCCAACTGCAGAAGCTGAGATGAACTGGTTAGTAGAATTTGTAGGATAATCTACAACAAGCCATAAAGTTGTGTCGGTAATGGTATTAGAAAATGGAATGTAATTCCAATCTTGATACTGTATCTCAGAAACTTGCAAAGTTTGCATGAATAATAAACTGTCAGGATGAATAAGAGGTTGACCGCATCTATCTTCACATAGTTTGATAGTTAAGGAATTTGAACCGGAACTTCCTGGTATGAATATATTTGCACCTTCTGCTTCGAAGGATAGGGAATCAAGTTCAGGATATAATTCATTGAACTCAAACTTAACTGCCCAACTATCGCTTCCATACCAGTGCTGGTCATCTGTATTTGAATGATAATAAAAAAGTGTATCCCGCACTGAAGGCTTCACATTATTACCTAATGCAGTATGATAATCAACAGCATTAAGCATTGAAAAAACAAGCATTATTATAACGAAAACATATCTTTTCAAAACTACTCCTTATTAGCAAATGTTTGCAATTTAACTTTTTTGTAAAGCATTATATCTTTCTGGCTTTTTTATGACCTTTCCAGCGTTTATGTACCCAAAACCACAAATGGGGATATTGGTAAATGTATTTTTCAATTCTTTTTGAAATTATCTCCGTGAACTTTGTGATATCTTCCAAATTATTTTTGAAACCTTCTGGAGAAATTATCTCTTCACATAAAAACAGATGACTTCCATCATCTTCTCTAATCGCATAAGCTGGAGCAATTGGACATCCCGTTTTTATTGCGATCTTGGCAGCACCAACAAAAGTGGAAGCATCATGCCCTAAGAAATCTGTAAGCACACCATTCCTCCCTGCATTCTGATCCATCAATAAACTAACGATATAACCCTCTCCCAGCATTTTAAGAATCGGTCTGAGTGCATTTTTTTTATTAATAACAATAACTTTATCTTTTAAACGAAGGGCATTTGTGTAATCATCAAAATATCTATTTCTCTGTCTTTTACCTACAACAGCCAGATCAAAGTGCGCCGCAATATATTTGCCGGCAAGTTCCCAATTTCCAAAATGACCGGTAGCCAATATCACACCTTTTCCCTTTCTGACAGCATTCTTTAGATTCTCCCAACCCTGTACTTTACACGTTTTAAAAAGTTTTTCCTTATTACCGAAATATGATTCAGCAGTTGTTAAACCCATATGATAATACATTTTTTTGATAATATTTTTTATCTCTTTATCAGATTTATCAGGGAAAACCATTTTAAGCTGCTCATTTGCTAAGGATTTACGAATATTGAATATGCCAGCACCAAATACAAAAAGCTTTGCGAGAAATGATCTGGTAAAATTATATGGTAAAACTTTAAATATATTGATAAAAAATTTAAAAAAGAAAAATTCTATTTTACTCTTCGTTGATTTCTTCATCCATTCTCCAGCTTCTATTTTGGAGCAAATTTGATAAAATGGGGTTTGCAAGTAAAGCTAATTTTTATAAGATTTATTATGAAATACTCTCCAACGGCAGATTGATTTATAGGAATATCATTTTAAATTACTTTTTCTTGACTTAAGCAATTTTAGAAAAAAGACTGCAACAGAAAATAAAATTGGGAGAATAATTTTGAACGTACTTGCACTAAGCACAACCTCAAGTTCCGGCAGTATTGCAATTTATAAAGAAGATCACATTTCATACATTAATCATCTCGATATTAAAATCACTCATTCTGAGCGTTTACTGCCACAAATCGATGCAGGACTTAAAAACTCTATAATTGGAATTCCTGATATCGATCTGGTTGTAATTGCTAATGGACCTGGATCTTTTACCGGCGTAAGAATTGGACTCGCCACAGCTAAAGGAATTTGTATGGCTCAGAATATCCCTTTACTTCCAATTAACACTCTTGAGCTTCTGGCAAATAATGTAGTTGATTCAAGTAGGAACATTCTTGCACTTATAGATGCGAGAATGGCAGAAGTTTATGCTGCACTGTATTCACCTAAGTTGGAACTTATTATACCGGAAACTAACGCAAAACCGGTAGAATTTTTTAAAAAGATAAAAGAACCAGTAATTATTGTAGGTGATGGCGCAAAAGAATTTAAAAAAGAAATTTTAGAAAGTGGGATCAATCATACATTTTGTTTGGAACATCAAAATATCCCCTTAGCCTCTACATTGATAAGTATAGCACTCAAAAGTAACATCCCTATATTTGATTTTGAAAGTATTGCGGAATTAGAACCATATTATTTAAGAAAATCTCAGGCAGAATTAATACGCGATGAGAAAATAAATAAACAATAAAATAATAAATAGAGGTAATAAATGGAAAACCGACCAAGCTGGCATCAATATTTCATGGAGATGGCGTATCTGGCAGGAAAACGTTCAACCTGTCTACGTAGACATGTTGGGGCAATAATAGTAAAGGATAATCAAATCCTGTCTACCGGGTATAATGGTGCGCCCAAACATATTAGACATTGCGCAATTACCGGATGTCTTCGCGATCAATTAAATGTTCCCTCAGGTGAAAGACACGAATTATGCCGTGGTGTTCACGCTGAGCAAAATGCTGTAATTCAAGCTGCTATTAATGGGACATCCATCCGGGGAGCGTCTCTTTACTGCACAAATCAACCCTGTGTAATCTGTTCAAAGATTCTTATTAATGCTGAGATAAAAACTATCTATATTTCTGAACCTTATGAGGATAAACTTGCTCAGGAATTGCTGGCAGAAGCTGAAGTAGAAATGAACATTGTTGATACAGATACAGGAATATTGAAAAAATTATTATAATTACTAATTTGATTTTTATATAATTATTCTTATTGAACTACCTAGAATAGGTTTTTACAAAGTTATCGGTAATAACTTTAAAAGTTCCATTGATAGATATCAACTTAACAATTTCACTTTTTGTTGCAAGATCTATCTGGTCCAGTAATTCTCCTTTTTTATCTAATCGGAATAAAATTATCTGATGTTTTAAATTACTTCTGCCAATTGTGCCTTTTTTTTGTCCAATGATCACTCCGATCTCAGCTCCATTATAAAGGCTATAGATCCCAAGTGGAATGACATCAATATTTACAACACCTTCCAGCATTTCTCCTAAATTAAGTTCATAATATTTAGAGATCTTCTTAGACCATTTTATGCTTCCATTTTTCTTTTTAAGACAGTATATCTTTTCCACAGTTACAACGTATATAAATTTTCCCTGATCTCCCTCAAAGATAGATACAGGATTATCAAATGTTCTATCCCATTTCAATTTACCATCCGTAGAAAATGCATTGATCCAACCTGCACCGTATAGGATGAAAAGGTCATTAATTGCAAAGATTTTATTAGTTGAAAAATTATTATATATTTCTTTTTCGCGCAGCACGTATCCATTTTTTGTGTTAATGAACAACATTTTTAATTTATTACTTCTATGAGTTTTTGTGGGATAGATCACGACTATTAGGATATTATTTTTCTCGGCAAATTGAATATTACTAAATCCCAACATAAAAGGATTATATGTTTCCAACAGCTTCATTTTATTGGAGTATATTTTAAACTCAGTTCCATAATTTTCAGAATAATTTGAAATAATAAAATTCCCATTCTTAAGCATAATTATTTCATGATCTTTTGAAATATGAAGCTTTTCTTCAGATTCAAGCAGAGACCTATGGATTATAGAATATCTTCTTACTTCTTTTATAAAATCTTCTTTTTCTATATCCCAAAAATCTTTTACAGTCAATATAAAGTCATTATTTGTAGCTAAAAAGTGCTCACCCTTAGAAAAAGGTATCTTCTTCCCCTTTTCCCAAATTATTCCTTCCTGAACATTTTCAGCTAATAAGTCTCTTGCAACTCCCAGATCTAATATTGAAGGATCTATTCTATTTGAATAGTGCCGGAAAATTTCACCTGTGTCGTCATTCTGGTAGATATTAATAATATTATCTTCTGTTTGAACGAGATCTATGCTTTCAATCAGGTTTTGAGCATTGACAATACAAAAAACACAAAATAAACAAATAATAATTGCAGTTTTGCGTAGCATGATCGTCCTCCTAGTTCTGTATAATTCAGCATACAGAAATATGTTACAAATTAATGATTATTAATTAAACCTGACTTTTATATCACTATCTTTCTTTGATTCGGGTTCTTTTGTTGAAATCGTATCTCCAACAGCAATTCCTTCAATTATCTCAACCTGTTGGAAATTATTTATTCCGGTTTTCACAACATTGCCGATTCCAATTGTATCATTAATAACTTGATAAACGATATCATTCCCCTCATCATCAGAAAAAATACAACGAATTGGAATTACAACAATATCTTTTCTCTCTTCACCGATAATTGTTATATTAGCTGTCATCCCTGGTTTTAATCTTTCATCAACTTCTTCCAGTTCAATTTCAACTGGGAAAACCTTAACATTGTTATAGCTTATAGCCATTGCAGCTATTTTTGTAATTTTCCCATCAAAATTTTCATAAGGATATGCATCGACTTGAATATTTACTTTCATTCCATTTTCGATCTTTGAGATATCAACTTCATTGATCCTGGCATTCACGATCATTCTGCTAAGATCAGCAAGTTTAAGGATTACAGTACCGGCAGAATATGAGCCTGAACTTGATACGACCATCTCACCCTCTTCTACAGGTTTTTGAATAATAGTTCCAGAAGCAGTTGAAAATAATTTTGATAGATTATTATCCGATTCAATTTCTTTTATAAGTTCATATTGCTGCAAAGCAGAATCATAGCTTATCTGGGCAGTTGTATATGCATCTTTGTACTTATCAAGTTCAGTTTCTGAAATATATTTATCTGAATAAAGAGCTTTTCTTTTGTTATATTTCTCTCTTGAATTTTCCAGTTCGATCTCCGCCAATTTTAAGTTACTATTAACTCTCAAGATTGCCTCTGCTTGATTAAAATCTGGTATTATTTCTGCGATAAGATCACCCTTATTAATATAATCTCCTTCTTCAACATAAAATTTAACGAGTTCACCACTAACTTGTGATTTTTGCTCTATCTCTCTAATTGGCTGAATTTCACCCGTTTCTTCTAGTTTAATAACTATAGTTCCAAGTTCAACTTTGTGATGTTTAGCCTTCCCACCAAATTTTGATCTATCTTTCTTACCTTTAGAAACATTGCAACCACCTATAAGAATAATTAATATAACGATAATTGTACAGCTAAAAACTTTTTTCATCACTTCTCCTGTATTTTGTTTTTTAGATTAAACTTAATTTTATTATTTATACTCTACAGCTTTTAAATTCAGTTTCAATGCCTTTTTATTACGTATAATTCCGATCACAATTTCATCACCAACTGAAATATCAGAAACAACAAGTTCCGCATCACGAGTATCTTTGATGGTATTGCCATTGATCTCTATGATTATGTCTCCTTCTTTTAATCCGGCTTTTGCTGCGGGACTCTTCCTTTGAATATAATTAACCAAAACCCCGTCAAGACTTTTAAGTTCAAGGTGGGAAGCAATGAGTTGATTAAGTTCTTGAACCTTGAATCCAAACCAGATCGAACGTATCTTCCCAAATTCAATTAATTCTCGCGCAGATTTCTTGACCGCATTTACTGGAATAGCAAAGCCAATGCCGATATTTCCACCCGATTCTGAGAATATGAAAGTGTTAATACCAATTATCTCACCATAAATATTAACAAGTGGTCCTCCGCTGTTTCCCGGATTTATTGCGGTATCAGTTTGAATCATGTGGCGATAGATCTTACCTTCTTTATTTTCTGCAAAGTCTCTATTTATCGCTGAAATAACACCAACTGATACACTTGGTTTGCTGTCTTTTATCAAGAATCCATACGGATTTCCAAGAGCAATTGCCCATTCGCCAATTATCAGATTATCCGAATCACCAAATTTAGCAAATGGAAGGTCATTCCCCTCAATCTTGATCACAGCAATATCATGGGTTGTATCTATTCCAACAATCTTAGCATCAAATTGTCTTGTATCTGTGAGTATGATCTTTATTTCAGTTGCCCCTTCCACAACATGAGCATTTGTAATAATAAACCCGTCAGGAGAGAATATTACACCGGAACCGATTCCTTGAATACTGTAGGGAACTTCATCGTAAAAACCAAAAAAGAAACTGCGTCGGCGTTTAACCATTTGGGTTTTAATAACGTTAACACTTACAACCGCAGGTTTCACTATCCCTGCAGCATTTGTTATTGCATTCCTTCTTGAAGAATATACTTCATCTGTTTTTATATTCTTATCAATATCTATTTTATTTAAAGTATTTTCAGAAATGACTTCAGTTTTCAAGCTTTCTTTCAATTCCCTATTTTTATTAATAACAGGGTAGAATATCAAAACGATAACAGTTAATATTAAAATGAAAATTACATGATTTCTATTCATTGACCAATCCTATTTTACGAATAAATAAATTATCATATTCCCAAGCCCAATAAGGAAATGAACTGCTAATACGAACATCAAAACATATTTATAAACATATTTATTAAAATACTCTTTTATAATGTCAACATCAAGTTTTTTATCGAGTAATTCAATGTATTTATTCACTTCGTATTTCTCCATTAGATATGGAACAAATGTACGCAGGAACTGCTTCACAACCTCAAATACAAGAGTTGCAATAAAATGTTTGATATTATTTTTAAATGATTTTGGGATGAATTTGAGATCATCCATAAATGTGATCTTATCCCACGTTTGATGGAAAACTTTGTGTTCCCATTTTGTTATGCGTGATCCGTCTGTATCATCTTTTGTATCATTGATATAATTGTTTACCATTTTTTTGATCTTCTTGATCAGCCAGATCTTTTTGCGGTAGACAAAGGCAGGTGTTAACGGAATGCGTTTGCCATTGATCTTTTTTTCTTTGGAAGGTATGAACAGAAAAAACTTGATTGCAAAAACATATAGAAAGCCGAACAACATATTTACAATAATAAAAATTAAAGGTTTGATAATGAACATTATATTCTTCCCTGCTGATATAATTCTATAAAATATTCTATAGTACGATTATAAGTTTTCTCGGCATCATTTGGAAAATAACAGGCAGGGAGTTCATTCATTGAACGGTGATAACTAATGCATTCACAGCAGATTCCTTTCTTACTGCAAGGATATGTGCAATTGCAATTTTCCATATTCCTTCTCTGATTATTACAATCCATTAACTCTCTCCAAATTTATTCTATGTTTAATCAAAATTTACAACTCTTTTTGTCAATAATTAAGGTTTAGTAGATTACGTAGCTCGTATAATTCATAAACCACAAAACAACGGATTATTCTTATCTGTATCCCAATTATGCGGATTTTGTCTAATATATTCCTGTATTTTATTCAACGACGATTCATCACGAATTATATGATCGTAATAGGATTTTTGCCATTGAAAAGAATTATCATATTTGCGATGTATTAATTTGGTAACGGCAGATTTGAATGAACCGATGATAACCGGTAATTTTTGATGTTGCCGGTTTTCATTTTCGTTTTGTAGGGAACAGGCATGCACAATACCCGATTTGTTATTTTGTAGGGAACAGGCATGCCTGTTCCCTACAAAATCATTTATAATAATTATTCCGTGAAAATGATTCGGCATAATCACAAATTCTTCTATTTTTATTTTAGAAAAATGTTCGGGAATTTCTAACCAACATTTTTTTACGATCTCACCATATTCATTCAAATTTATTTTACCATTTTCTATCTTACCGAAAAATGATAATCTGTCTTTGGTGCAAATCGTAACAAAATAATATCCTACCGATGAATAATTATAATGCTTTTTTCTGTTTGCTTTGCGGTTCACTTAATTACCCATAATAATTTATCATGATCGCTTTTCCCTGATTCATCCCATTCGTTCCATTCTGTTCACAATTGTACGTTGCCGTTCCGTTTATTGCCGTATCCGTAGGGAACAGGCATGCCTGTTCCCTACTCGGTTATAAAATATTTCTCAAGCCAGTTTAATGTATATTGAATGTCTTCAGGGATCGGTGCTTCTGCTTTTACAATTTCTTTAGTTATTGGATGTTCAAATTCCAATCTGTAAGCATGTAGAGCTTGTCTCTTAAGATGGTTTGCCAGCAGAAATTTCACTTTCTTCTGATAATGAAATGGTACGATACTGAGAGTTCGTTTCAAAGTTGAATAAGAATTATCTCCCAAGATCGGGCAGTTTATATGAGAGAAATGAACACGGATCTGATGAGTTCTACCGGTTTCAAGTTCAACTTCCACCAATGAGAAAAAATCGAAATATTTAATAATTTTATAATGTGTTACAGCTTCTCTGCCATCAGTTGTAACTGTCATTTTTATTCTATCTCTTTTGCTTCTTCCAATCAAGGTTCTAATAGTATCTTCAGCTTTTGAGGGAACTCCCACAGTAATTGCAAGATATGTTTTTTTAATAGTTCTGTCTTGAAACATTTGTGAGAGCAGAGAATGAACTCTATCGTTCTTTGCAACAATTATAAGTCCGCTTGTATCTTTATCAAGTCGGTGAACAATACCGGGTCTTTGCGGGTCATGCTTTACAGACAGCTTTTTATTAAAATGGTACATTAAAGCATTTACCAGAGTTCCGTCTTGGATACCGGCTCCCGGGTGAACAACTAAACCAACAGGTTTATTCACAATTGCAATATCATCATCTTCCCAGATAATATCTATGGGAATGTTCTGCGGTTTGATCTCAATTTCATCTTCTTGAGGAACTTCAATTGTGATAATATCGTTTTGAGTTAGTTTGTAATTCTTTTTTACCGGTTTTCCATTAACTAATATTGCTTCTTCGTTTAAAAGTTTTTCAATAAAAGATCGAGAATATAATTCTTCTAATTCTAAACTTACAATATATTTATCGATCCTTTGTTTTTCATTTTCAAGATATTCAATTTTCATACTCTATTGTTATATCTCGTCTTCTTTTGTTTGCTTTCTTTTTTCCATATTCGTGAGAGCAATTATTGCACCGGTTGGTTGTCCAGCAACATCACGGATCATGGCACTGTTAAGCACAATATGACGCTTCAATGCAGGCACAAAGAACTGTTGAGGTTCTTGTTTAGTGTGAGAATCTAGTATATTTAATGTATATTTTTTAATATTGTTCTCAATTTCAGGTGGAAAGTTCGCCTCGACAATATTGCTTTTATCGCTTAAAGCAGGGAAAGTTTCGGTAACTTTTTCGTTCATATAAACAAAATTTCCTTTTATATCGACGATTATAAAACCGTCATCGGTAAGATTAAGAATAGAAACAATGCGGTTATGATGTTCTATAATTTTTTCTTTTTTCAGTTTATCAAAGGTAACAATAGATATAACCATATCTTTTAACTGAGATAGAATTGCAAAGAATTGTTTGTCTATTGTAGTTTTATAGCTGTCCAGATCTATATCGATCGTGTAAATACCCTGCGTAATATCTTTGATGATATTATGGATTTCTGAAAACGCTTTATGAAGAAATACCGGAACATAAATAACTATGGTAAGTGCTAATATAAATTGGATGAATAATCCAATAAAGATTGTATTCTGAACATCTAATTTCATTTGAAAAAAGCTG
>JAYEKK010000092.1:0-27015 GCA_034660955.1 Candidatus Cloacimonadota bacterium
TTTCAATTGGAAATCCCGAATTGCTTTCAACCAGAACTTCCAGATAATTTGTCCCTGGAGAGATTTGTGTTTCATGATCCACAACCAGATCTTGCGGAACTCCGGTCCAAAGTTCAACTCCCGGATCTCCAATTAAAGTATTCATATGTGAAAAACTATCCACATAACCACCCGGATTTTGAGGATAATGCTCATATAAAGCAAGTTTACCTCTATTTACTGCACCACCCGGATTATAGATGCCATCTGCAAAAACACCATAAAATATACCGGCATCAATACAATTATTGAAGTTAGTATGAGTACCCCATGTAGCGGTTCCTATCGCAGCTATCGCGCCAATTGGGTTACCTACAGAACCGGCTCTGATAAAAGTTTCTGATCTTGCCACCTCACTATTGCTTGCAAAACTTCCTGTACCACAGGTTAGAAAAACAGCAAAAGGCAATTTCCGATAATTAGAAAGATTAGTTATACTAGAATTAGAGAAACCGCTCATATTAAGGTAGCCACGATAATTGAAATAACTTACACCTGAATTCAAATTATTGATCATTGCACTGGAATAACTTCCTGAATAGACTTCTGTTGCTATTATATTCGGAGCATGCTGCTGCATCATCTCTACTATAGATTGTTTAGTAAAAACAGTAGATGGACCAGAACTGGAAGGATCACCTACCATCACAGAGTGATCATACCAGTTAGTTTCAGCCATATAGGGATCTTTCTCATAACCTAACACTTTGGTTACATATGTTTGCATATTTGTGATGGAAGCTATCGATATCCTTCCTAGGAATACATCTTCTAATACATCGTTTCCTTCTAATTGTGCGTATGGATGATCGCCTTCGGCACTGTAGTAACTAATATAGTAAGTTGGAATGTGATACGATCCACCAACATCACCTACCAAACAGACAAATTCAGGTGGATTCTCCCAAGTGTTATAAGCATTTTGGATATAGTTTTTTATTGAAGTTGTTGTAGTTCCCGTTTCTGCCGTGCTGGCGAGCGTTACCTCAAAGCCTTTCTGATGCTTCCAATCTGTTAATTCCTCAAGTTCGGAAAGTAAAGTAGCATCATTTGGATAAATAAAAAGATAGCTCGGGGTTTGATAGTCTTCCCGCAATGAAGATGTTGAATAATTCAAAATAGAAGCTTCATACAATTTTTGGAAAGTTCGAGAAGGCAATTTATTTGATTTCAACTGATTTATGCCATTCTCTCCAGTTGTATTTACAACTAATTCCATATTCTTTATTATCCTCAATTCTTTGGCTGCCGGATCATATTGAAATGGGTTTACGGTAATAGTTACAACACGATGATCACGCATTATTGCCGGCTCTCCAACTTGAACTATTTTAGCAGGAAAAATACTTCTACCGGAATAAAATGATTCGTCTATGAAAAATTCGGTATTCTTTGGCTGACTTTCTCTTTGTAGTTCTTGTTGTGGATAAACAGTAATATTTGAAATTAGTTCTTCTTCAAAGTTGATAATTTCAAATGTTACCTCACCCTGATCTGGGATAGCAACAATTCTGGTAAATCTAGGGAGATCAGGCTTTCCGACTTCAATAAATTCCCCTTCGTTGAAATAGGATATTTTCTGATACTTATACCCATTCTCATCAACGGATTCCATCTCATAGCCATCAAGAGTAAATGTTATCTCAATATTTGCATCTGATAAATTCTTATGTTCAAAAAGATCTTTCGCAGCATTTTCCGGTATTTCTACCCAATTTGAAAAAGCATTTATACTAAAAAGTAAAATAAATAAAATAATATTGTATTTTTTCATATTCTCTCCAATCATTTGTTAATTAATCCCAATCTTATAAACACCCTGACGTGTAGAAGCATAAATTTTATTATTATGTAAAACCGCCTCATAGGTATATCCAATTGTATCTGAATCTAAATTCCCAACTAATACTGGATTCGTAATATCAGAAATATCATAAAGATACACTCCTCCAATATGGCTCCCTAAAACCATATTATCATCTTCAACGTCAATTGTATAAATGTATTCACTGGTTTCTTTTTGGCATTTAAGATTCGGATTTGATTCATCTGAAATATCATAAACAGCAAAGCCGGCTTGCCTTAATGCCACTATTGCATAATTGTCAACTATCTTTACATCTAGTGCTTCGCCGATAGTATCTGTTGTGCTGATAATATCACCATTACTTTTATTAACAATATGGAAACCAAGTTGCTCTGCTGAAATATACACTTTGCTTGCACCAACTTCAAACCTCTCAATTGAATTTTGATATACATAGGAATTATTATCCTGCCAATATTCATCATCAAACTTACCAAAGTTGTATGTAGCACCATTGCTCCAGTAAACATCTGCTCCGCCATCCGGATTAACATCAGACTCAAGTTGAACTATACTACCAGTATTTCCCGTGATAGGTGGAAGACTTACAGGATCTATTTTATTTGTCATATCAAATACAAAGATGCTGGCAGGACTTCCATAACGGTCGTAAACAAAAAGAAGGTTTTCATCTTCAACGGCTGTGATTGCGCGAACATTTTCAAACATGACCGTATCAGTTTCTGAAATGAAACTTACCTGATGTGAAATCGTATCGTTCGATGCAAGATCATATATCGTATATCCTGCTTGATCTTCTGCAACATATAAATATGAATCGGTAACAAAAATATCTCTGGCATAACCAGAAATTTCAAAAATATGTTCAATATTCAATGAACCTTCTACAGAAGCAGGTTCACTTGGTTTTGCACAACTTAATAAAAGAAACAATACTAAGAATAAACAAGAAACTTTTTTTATACTTTTCATTTTACCTCACTATATTCTTTTTTAACTTCATCATTAGATGCATTTTTTATTCCATTTTATGTTCAAAAGAAAATTATGGTATATATATTATTTCAAAAAAAATAATTTGGAGTTTTTGATATTTATATCGCAAATAGTTGATCTGCCAGTCAAGAATCTGGTATATGATTTATTACAAAATAATCTCACTTCTTTTAACATTTCTATGGCTTAGCTTGAATTAAATAAAAATTAACCTGGCTCTAATAGCTATGCTATTTCGCTCTGATGTTTTTTGTTTTTACTTTATTCAAACAAAGACTGGTGGAGCATAGCGGGCTCGAACCGCTGACCTCATGACTGCCAGTCATGCGCTCTCCCAACTGAGCTAATGCCCCAATAATTTTCGAATTTCGAAATCACCTTTTTATCGTCAAGAATTTTCTATTTACGATTCCAATTAATATTTATTCGAAAAAAACTTTACTCGAAGAACAAAAAAATATAATTGGTGCCGTTCTGAAAGGACGGAGGATAAATGAAAAAATTTCTTTTTATAATAATGATTTTAACTATTGGAGTTCTGCTATCAGCAGAAAACAGTTTAATTTTAGATATCAAAACAATCGGCAACGAAAATATTGAGACAGAGTTGATCCGTTCTCTTATTTTATTTGAAGTTGGTGGAAATTATAATTCTGATGATATTTCAGAATCTATCAATAATCTTTACCAACTTGGTGTTTTCAAAGATATCCGTATAGAAAAAGAAGAACTTCCACAAGGTTTTTCGATTTTAATATCTGTAGAGGAATACCCCATTGTAGAGCAAATTGAATTTTCTGGAAATAAAAAATTATCTGATAAGAAAATTCGCGATAAGATCAATTTAAAAAATGGAAGTTATTGGTCTCCATTTCTGGCTTCTGAAGTAAGTAAAACAATTACAGACGAATATAAAACAAAAGGCTATCATTTAGCTGAAGTTGATTATAAGATCGAAGAATTAGATGGAAATCACGTTTCTATACTTTTAGATATTAATGAGGGTTCTAAAGTTGCAATTAAAAGTATAAAGCTCCATGGGAATAAAGAGGTGAGGACCAAAAAGCTTCTTGGAAAAATGAAAACAAAAAAAGCTAGTCTTTTTAGATCCGGAAAATTTGAAAAAGAAAAATTTGATGAAGACCTTAATATCCTGATCAGTTATTATAACAAAAAAGGATTTATTGATGCCCGTATTGTTTCATGGGAAAAGAAATTAGTGGAAGATTCTTTTGTCATTGATATCTATCTTATAGAAGGTAATCAATTTTTCTTTGGTGATGTCTCTGTTGAAGGAAACGACCGATTCACGGATGAGCTGATTATGTCTCAATTCAAATTCAAAGATGAAGAAGTATTTAATCTTGAAAAATTCAACATACAGCTTGGGTCAGTTACTAATATGTATTATGAAGAAGGATACATTTATGCCAGCTTTGATCACGAATTAATAAAATCTGATAAGATCATTAATATTCAATTAAATATTAACGAAAATAATCGGGCAAAGGTTAGAAAAATTTCAATTGTTGGAAATCGCAAAACAAAAGAAAAGGTTATTCGTCGGCAACTTGTAATTTCCCCCGGAGATTATTTCCAACAATCCAAAATCATGAAAAGTCAACAAAATATTTACAATATGGGATTTTTTGAACCTGATCTTCATTTGAGTAATCCTGATGTTATTAATCAGAATGGTGATGTTGATCTTGTGATAAATGTTAGCGATAAAGTATCGGGAAGTGCCAATGGTGGTATAGCATTGAACAGTCAAGATGGACTTGTAGGACAGATTTCAGTATCTCATAATAACTTGTTTGGAAATTCATGGCAAAGCGGTGTAAAATGGGAATTTGGTAGCACAACCTCAAACTTTAGTTTCAATTTTACTAATCCATATTTTCTTGATTCATCTACTCTTGTTGGTGCTGATATTTATCTTACAACAAAAGAGTGGGATACTTATGAAGTAAAAACGAATGGTGGATCTATTCGACTTGGACATCCACTCTGGTTCTTGAATTATTCCAAAATAGTAGCAAGCTATTCATTATATTCTAAAAATTACTCAATTCTGGATGGTCGAGAAGATGATGCATCAGATGTTCTGATAGAACTTGATGAAAGTGGTTGGCAAAATACCAGTTCAATCTCATTGAGTTTTTCTAGAGACCACAGAGACAATATTTTCTTCCCTACTTCCGGTTCCAATTTTACCCTATATAACGAGCTTGCAGGTGGACCACTACAAGGTGATTTCAATTATTTCAAACAGATCGCTCAAGTTAGCTGGTACACAAAAACTATCTGGAAACTTGCTTTAAGAACGAAATGGCGTTTTGGATATGTAACTGGATATGGTGGGAAAGAAGCTCCACCAGATGAGAGATTCTATCTTGGAGGAACCGGAGCTGATGGAATTAGAGGATACGCAGATCGCTCAATTGGACCATCTGAAGGAGGCTTGAGAGAGATAATTTTTTCAACTGAATATAGTGCCCCGGTTGGCAGCGATCAGATTGTCGCTTTGTTATTCTTTGATACTGGAAATTGCTACAACAGATTAGAAGATTTCAATTTCTGGGATATGAAGAGTGGTGCTGGAATTGGAATTCGAATCCAAAGTCCATTTGGTCTTATAGGGTTTGATTATGCTCACAACTTCGAAGATAAATTGTGGGAACCTCATTTCCAATTTGGAACTACTTTTTAAAGATATTTGTAATAGAAAAAACCCCGAAATATCGGGGTATTTTCTTATAGATTTGAATTATCTAATCATCACTAAAATAATCCCCATTTATATATTTTCTTGATACGTTTTACACGATCCATCAGTTCAATAGTTCTTACAAGCTGCCTTTCATGTTTACACTCCATCAAACGCTGTAAATGCCACGAAACCATTCCGTGCGCTGTCCATTGAATATAAATTGGTAATAACTCCAACTCTGTTTTAGATAGTGGTCGAACTTTACTATAGTTTGAAATAAACACTTTTAGTAACCTATCATTTAGCTCATTATTTATAAAACAAAACCCATTTATTGCCATTCCCATCTCAAAGATTAAATCATCAGTACAAACATCTTCAAAATCAATGATAGCCGCCAATTTGTCACCATTGAAGATCGTATTATCAGGAAATATATCTGCATGAATAAGTCCTTGCGGAACAGAACTTCGGAGATATTTCTCAAGAAACTTTGTTTGTTCTATAAAGTATTCAAATATTTTCGGATATTTATACTTTGCACTATTAAATTTTTTAATAAGATCAAAACAATTATCAATATTTATAGGATTTTTCTTTTCAAAATTCTGCCAGTTTGGGGTGGAATTTAGTCTTGCAGATACAGACGCAATTTCTTCAACGGTTTTTGCATTTATTCTTGGAATGTCACCTTCAATAAAATCATAAATCACTACATTTTCTGTATTTAATTCTGTTATAAATCTGCCATCCTTCCTAATAATGTGATATGCGGTTGGAAAATCATTTTTTTTGAGTTCATCTAAAACTCTTATCTCATAATTAATTGAACTAAGATCCTGTTGAACATTGATCCTGAAAAGATAATTACCTTTTGATGTAGTAATTTTATAATTTCTATTTGCAAATCCATGTGGCATCTTTTGATATTTGATAACATCACCAATATCATAATCCTCTAATATTATTTTGATCTTTTCCAGTTTCATAATTTCATTACATCCAAATTTTATTTAGCTTTAAAAAAGTATTAAATTGAACTCTACAATAACGCACAAGAAAAATATTCTTTATGATCAATCAAATCTGTCTCCAGAGGTAAGTATACAGGGATATTGTAGAAATTATCATTTGTTCATATAGAAAAATCTTGACGCTATAGAACCGGATTTTTTTTGTTGCGGTCGTCGTCGGGGCGTAGCGCAGTCCGGTTAGCGCACTGGTTTTGGGAACCAGGAGTCGGAGGTTCGAATCCTCTCGCCCCGACCAGTTTTTTAAAATTTAAAAAGTGATAATAATTAAATGGGCGTGTAGCTCAGTTGGGAGAGCGCCTGCCTTACAAGCAGGTGGTCGGGGGTTCAAGTCCCTCCGCGCCCACCAGTCTTCGTTGGAGCGTAGCGGATAACGAAGACTTTTCTAGCAAAACAGCTTTCGCTTGTTAAGCTGGAGAAACTGCTGAGGATAAGATCCAAACTTCACCTCGGTAAACCATTTAATTTATTATAGATTAAGAATTTTTGGGCGTGTAGCTCAGTTGGGAGAGCGCCTGCCTTACAAGCAGGTGGTCGGGGGTTCAAGTCCCTCCGCGCCCACCAGTTTTCGTCCCGATTTTCGGGACTACACCTCGGCAGACCATATATTTTTAGTTGTTCGATTTATCGGACAGCTTTTTCATTTTTACTTTTTATATAAAGAATAGAATACTTTTACAACGTTAATTATTTCCTTGACTCAAATTCCTTTGCGAAATAGACAACATAGTGAGAAGGAGAATAATGGGAATGAGGAAGAACATCAAAAACAGTATTATCAATAAAAACTACATTTACATTCTTTTATTTATTGGATTTATGTTATTATTATTTCTATTTAATTATGATAAGATAAAGAATCTGAAAACGGATCAGCAAGAGAAGAAGGATAAAGTCTCTGTTAAACAAAAACGTGAAGAAATTACTGTTTTTGATGTAATAGTCCATGCAAAACTACTGCTGGGAATAACTGAAGAAAACTATAAAAATCATATTGGTGAAGATGCTATTTATATTTCCATCGGAATTGATAGATCGGAGATGGATCTAAATTATGCAAATATTATTATTACAGGTCAAGTAGAGTTGGTTGGCGGGAGAATAATCAGCGGAGAAGAAAAGAATAATGGTAATAAGCAGGTCATGGAAATCGAAGATCCGAACGATTCTCAGAAATATTTTGTTACATTGTATTATACTAAATCTCAAAATATTACCAGAAATAAAACATTGCTTGCCATAGTTGTAGATGATTTTGGAATTCGGAATAATAAACTATTGGATGATTTCTGCAGCTTAAACAGTAATATTACATTTGCAATTCTCCCAGATCAAAAGTATTCAAAGCATGTGATGAATAAAGCTGCTGAGACTGGTCATGAGACAATGATCCATATCCCCATGGAACCAATTAGCTATCCAAGAGATAATCCTGGAGCAAATGCGATTTACGTACATCTTTCAGAGAAAGAGATAAAACGTAGAATGGAAAACTACATAAAACAATTTCCATTATGCGTTGGTGCCAATAATCATATGGGTTCATTCGCCACAACAGATGAGTCTGTAATGAAAACTGTTCTACAAGTTGTAAAAGATCACGATCTATATTTTGTAGACAGTCGTACATCGCAATCTTCAATAGCTTATGATGTTGCGAAAAAGATGATGATCCCAACCTGTGTAAATCAGATTTTTCTGGATACTCCAAGAATAACTGAGAAAACACTTACTAATAAGATTAGACAAATAAAGTATTTAGCTAAAGATCGAAAAAAGATTTTAGTTATTACGCATTGTGCAACAAAAGATAGGTATATCTTTTTAAAGAAATTCATAAATGAGATCGAGAAACTTGATTTTGAATTAGTCCCAGTATCTGAGCTATTCAAATCAAAATTACCGGAAATAATTTAGGAATTAAGGCATGGAATTTTTCAAAGCAATTATATTGGGAGTAATTCAAGGATTAACTGAATTTTTACCTGTGTCGAGTTCCGGACATCTTGTTCTTGCTGGACATTATTTAAAATTCAATAACCCCGATATAAGTTTTGAAGTAATACTACATCTCGGTTCATTATTCGCAGTGTTACTCTACTTCCGTAAAGATATTCTTTCTTTAATCAAATCACTTATTTTATTCAACAATAAAGAACCCATACATACTCGAAACAGAAATACAGTATTTTACATAATTGTTGCTACAACTGTAACCGGCATATTAGGATTCTACTTTGAAGATCCACTCACCAAAGCTTTCTCTTCGCTTTACATTCCAAGCTTCATGTTGCTAATTACAGGTTTTATACTTTACATTTCAGATAAAATTGAACCTAGGGAAATCAAGACCCATCAACTTGGAATTAAGAAATCCATTCTTATAGGGTTAGCTCAGGCATTTGCAATACTCCCCGGAATATCTCGGTCAGGAATAACAATCACTGTTGGCATATTTACCGGATTAGATAGAGAAGAAGCTGCTAGATTCTCTTTCATTCTTTCAATTCCAGCAATATTAGGAGCAAATATTCTTAAGCTTTCAAGTTTATTAAGCCTTGATAGATCTGTTTGGCTATCTTATTTTCTGGGTACGTTTGCAGCATTTATCTCTGGTTATTTCGTAATTTCTTTTCTCATTTCGGTTGTAAAAAAACAAAAATTGAAGTACTTTGCATTCTATTGCTGGTTAATTGCTATTATTACTTTGATCTTATATTTGAAACAATAGTATGCCAAAATCCCAAAGTATCCCACATTATGAATTCTTAAGGAATTTCCCTGATCAAAAGCCACAATCTGCTTATTATATCTTTGGTCCAGAAGATTACCTTAAAGATATAGTTCTAAAAAAAATCTCTGATAGATTCAGATCACCTGGTTCTGAAGACTTTGATTCAATAATTCTTCATGCTGATACAGACTCTGCAATAAACGCTTTAGAACAACTTGAGATGATGCCTTTCATGGCAAAATTTCGTCTCGTTATTTTAAAAAATTTCGATACAATGAGAGTTTCCGATAAAATACTCATTGCCGAATATATCCAAAATCCTGTTCCAACTTCAATTCTTGTTTTAACAGCTGAAAAGATAGACGAACGTGCAAAAGCAAATAAAATAATTTCGGAAAAAGCAATAAAGATCATTTGCCGTTCTCCCTATAATTCTGTAGATGTTCTTAGGTGGCTGAATGTTGAGACAAGAGAAAGAAAAATACTTATGGATAATAATTCGAAGGAACTTTTTACAAGAAGTATTGAATTAAATTATCAATTAGCTGCCAATGAATTAGAAAAATTAATCATTTATACAAAGGGAAAAGGAAGCATCACAATAGAAGATGTAAAAGAAACTGTCGGAAAATCTAGAACCAATAAAGTTTTTGATCTTCAAAATGAGATTGGAAAGCGAAATTTGAAAAAGTCATTAACTATATTAGAGAATATGATCGCAAACAATGAATCGGCTGTCTTTGTAATAATTATGCTTTCAACTTTTTTCCGTACTTTATGGCGGGTTAAATCCCTGCAAAAGAGCAATCTCAGCAATTCTGAAATCGAAAATCGTTATCTTCCCGAAGTATTTTATAAATTTAGAAAAGATTATGTCATCTTTGCTAATAATTACTCGAAGATAACAATCCGAGAGATATTCTCATTACTTCTGCAAGCTGATATCGACGCAAAATCTTTAAATTTGAAAGATGAGATTATTTTAGAAGTTCTCGTTTATAAAATCTGTAAGATCTAAAGGTATATTATGAATAGTATTTATCGTGCCGGATTTGTCTCAATTGTTGGAAAACCTAATGTTGGAAAATCGACTTTAATGAATAAATTACTGGGAGAGAAGCTATCTATAATTTCTCCAAAACCTCAAACGACTCGACAGCAGATCAAGGGTATAATTTCTGATGATAAAAGGCAGATCATATTGATGGACACTCCCGGATTTGTAGATGCCAGATACGAACTTCATAACAAAATGCTTGAGTATATTAGTAATTCTTTAAAAGATTCTGACGTAATTATCTTTATGACTGATGCAAAAAAATTTCCAACTGATTACGATAAACAGATCTGTGAAAATTTGAAGCGGCTTAATACCCCCAAAATTGCAATGTTAAATAAAATCGACCTTTCCGATGAAATCACTATTAATAAAAAACTAGAATTATTGAAAGCATACGATTTTGAAAGAATTATACCCATCTCCGTTCTTAAAGCATCTGACTTAAGCTCATTCTTAGATGAACTCACTAAGTTGCTTCCATTTAATCCTCCTTTCTATTCTACCGATGAAATCTCAGATATGCCAATGAGATTCTTTGCACAGGAAATTATTCGTGAGCAAATTTTCCTTAATTACGATGATGAAATACCTTATGCTTCTACTGTTGTCGTAGAGCAATATCACGATTTCCCAAATAAAGTGGTTATTGCTGCTAACATCTGGTTAGAGAAGAAATCACAAAAGCCAATCGTTATTGGTAAAGGTGGAAAAAAGATAAAAGCAATTAGGATTTCAGCAGAAAAAGAAATCCATAAGATCGTTGAGAAGAGAGTGAAAATTGATTTATGGATTAAAATTAAACCAAATTGGCGAAAAAAACAGAACGCTTTGAAGGAATTTGGATATAGATGATTTTAGATTTTTAAAGTTGCAACAATGTGTAAATCTGAGCTAATAAAAAGATTAAAAAATATTTGACATCAATTCATCTCAAAAATTATTTGTTAAACTCTTTTAGGAGGATTAGCTCTAATTGGTAAGACAGCGGTCTTGAAAACCGCCGGGCTTAGCCCTTGGGGGTTCGAGTCCCTCATCCTCCGCCATGATTATAGTAGTGGAGAGGTGACCGAGTTGGTTGAAGGTGTGCGCCTGCTAAGCGTATGTAGGGGAAACCTTACCGAGGGTTCGAATCCCTCCCTCTCCGCCAATTCTTAATTATAGATCTTTTGGGCCGTCGACAAGCGGTAAGTCACATGGTTTTGGTCCATGCATTCGGGGGTTCGAATCCTCCCGGCCCAACCATTAAAGCCATCCGGTAATGCCGGATGGCTTTTTATTTTGTTATAAAAACAAATTGACCACTTTTTCTTTTTTCTACTTTTTGTTACATGTAATTTTTTTAGGACATATTTTTAGGAAGGTATAGGTAAATAATGGCACAGAAAAGACTGTTGATTGTTGAAGATGAAAGGATCATTGCAGAAGATATAAAAAGAACTTTATTACAATTCGACTATGAAGTTATTGACATTATTTCTTATGGAGAACGAGTTCTTGAACGCTACGAAGAATTAAATCCTGATTTGATTCTGATGGATATAATGTTAGCCGGAAAGCTCAACGGTATTGAAACTGCTGTCAAAATTAAAAAACAATACAATGTTCCAATAATATATCTTACGGCCTATGCGAACGAACCCATTTTGAGTAGCGCAAAAGTAACTGATCCTTTCGGTTATTTGATAAAACCTTTTGAAGAACATGAACTTCATGTAACAATCGAAATGGCATTTTATCGCTATAAAATGGAATACAATCTCCGACAAAGCGAGAAAAAATATCGTCTCCTTTTTAACAGTATTGCTGATCCAATTTTTATATTATCTAAAAATGGAGAGAATTTTCTTGATTGTAATGATGTTGTATTAAATAAATATGGATATACAAAAGACGAACTTATTTCAAATCCTGCTTCTACACTTTATATTGAAAAAGAGTGGAAACAATTGTCAAATTATCTAAATAAGAAAAGTATTATCGATTCATCTGTTTTTACTCACGTTAAAAAGAGTGGTGAAGAAATAATTGTTGAACTTCATAAAAGTGAAATAACTTTTAATGAAGAACAAGCACTCTTAGTTATTGCTCGTGATATAACCAAACGTATTCAGGCCCAAGATGAGAAACAGATTGTCCAAGAACAATTATACCAATCTCAAAAAATGGAAGTTGTTGGAAAACTTGCAGGTGGGATTGCGCATGATTTCAATAATTTATTAACAGCTATTAATGGTTATTCTGATTTAGCTCTTAATAAATTGGATAAAGACAATAATGCTTATAAAGATATCAAAGTGATTAAAGATTGCGGTGAAAGAGCAGCAAGACTAACTAAACAATTACTAGGTTTTTCACGAAAGCAAATTATTGAAAAAATTAATGTCGATCTAAATAAAACTATTATTGAACTTGAGAAAATGTTGAAGAGATTAATCGGAGAAGAAATATCTTTAAAAACAACTTTTCAAAGTCCTTCTTGTATGATTTATGCAGACAAGAGTCAACTCGAACAGGTTATTGTTAATCTTGTTGTAAACGCACGCGATGCGATTGAAGGCTATGGCAAGATCATGATTTCTACAACAAAAGAAGAACTTACCAAAGAATTCATTGAACAATACAACCTTGATGCATCAAATGAATATATCAAGATATCTGTTGTAGATACGGGGATAGGCATGAGTGAAGAGATCCAGAGAAAGCTATTCGAACCTTTCTTTACAACTAAGGAAGTAGGCAAGGGTACCGGTCTTGGACTTTCTACAGTATTTGGTATCATGAAACAGAATAAAGGCGTAATACTTGTTGAATCAAAAGAAGGAGAAGGCTCTAAATTTAATGTCTATTTTCCACAAATAGTTACAGAAACCAATGTTAAAAAAGTTAAAATTTTTGATTCAGATAATCTTCCAACCGGGGATGAAACTATCTTGCTTGTTGATGATGAAGATAGCATCAGAAATTTCCTCTCTGAAATTTTAGAGGAACAGGGTTACAGAATTATTGAAGCATCAAATGGTAAAGAAGGCTTGCTTAAATTTAAAGAAAGTAATGAAAAAATTCATCTTTTGATCTCCGATATTACAATGCCGAAGATAAGTGGACCGGAATTGGTTGATGAACTGAGAAAGCTTCAACCCGACATAAAAGCTATCTTCATCTCTGGAAATGTTGATAATGATTTCATTAAAAAACATACATCCTCTCCAAATATTAGTTTTCTTCATAAACCGTTTACATATGATTCTATAATTTTAAAAGTCACAGAAATCTTAGATAAATAAAATTAAAAAGGAAGATATTTTGAAGAAGAGAAAAACAGAACTGGAAAAACGGATCTTTGAATTATTTTTTGTAATCACATTTTTTCTTGTACTTACACTCATCTTCATCGAATGGCAATTAGCAAAGTTTGGAATAAATCAATATGAAGACATGAATATCAGATTGACACTTTCTGAATTGAAGATCGCCCGTAATGAAATGGAAATGGGAAAACAAAATCTACTTACAAATCTCGAAACCGATAAAGTAATAATTGATGCATTACGGAAAGGGGATAAGAATCTAATTAATAATCATCTTAATCGAAATTATCAGTCCGAGAATATTGAAAGACTCATAATTTGTAACAAACAGCGCAAGTATATTTTTGGAGAGCAATGGGAACTTTTGGATAAATATCTTTCGCAGATATATCGAGATATTTCCAAAGAAAACTCGGGGATTTTTATAGGAAATTTTGGAAATAGATTATTCCAAATAACATATAAACCGATTTTCATTTCAAATGAAGTAAAAGAACTTCTTGGTGTTCTTATTCTAATAGAAAAATTCGATATGGCTAATTTGAAATTAAGCTCAGATTCTGAAGTAAGCTTAATCTCTTATGACAAAACACTTTCTGACAATGCAATTCCTGGCAATCTTACTGAATATATCTCAGAAATAAATGATCTGATTGAAACTATGACTGAAAAAAAGTTGGAGCAGACTATTAAGAAATTTAATATTAATAATGCTGCAGGTATAAAAATATTTTACGATCTTACAAATGAACCATCTGGGATTTTCATCATTTCTTATAAAAGGTATGTAAATCAATTTGTGCAACAGAGTATTCTAATTTTTATTCTGATCCTTTTAGCTTTTACACTTGTAATGATAAGTTTGTTAGGTAATTGGTTTAGTAAAACAATATTGATCCCGGTAAGAAATATCAGCAATAACATGCAGATTATTTCAGAAAATCCATCTAAATTGGAGCCTATAGAAATACGATATTCCGGTGTACTTGGAGATATGGTTACATCCTTTAATACTATGAACATCGCCCTTTCTAAACATGGTCAAACCTTACGAGAATACAAAGAACTTACAGATAACTTGGATACTGGGATTTTCTGGTTGAACCATAATTTCGAAATAATCCTTTATAATCCCAGTTTTGTGAAGATAATGGAAATGAGTGAAAATCATCTGAATCACCAGAATCTGAGTAAATTATTGGGCTTAAAAGAAAATAAATTTGCAAAGTTAAATGAAGCCCCTCTAACATTCTCTAATATAAAGGTATTCCCAAACAAGAATCAAAAATACGTTGCTTTAAATATTCGAGCTGTAAAACATGATAAAAGTATTAAGTTTTTTGGTAGTATTATAGATGTATCAAAAGAGATCAGAGCGACAGAATCAAGAAAATCACTTGAATTGGAACTGATAAAGAGTAACAAACTTGCTGACATCGGTAAAAAAATTGAGGGAATAGTCCATAATATCAACTCACCCTTGAACACAGTTCTAGGATATGCTCAACTTCTAAAGAAAGACATGAAAGATAGTGCTGACTTAGATAGGATAATAGAAGCCGGTAAAAATATTGCTCAAACTGTTAAAGGTTTATTAACAAAAGTAAAACAAAGCAATATATCAACAGACCGTCCAATTGATATCAATGAGATGATCACACAAGAGCTGGAGTTTTGCAAACATAACCTTTTCTTTAAACATTACGTAACACTTACTACTGATTTTCAAAAAAATCTTCCAAATGTTACAGCATCTTACGGTGATCTAAGTCTTTGTACTGCAAATATCGTAAATAATGCCATTCAAGCGATGAAAGACTGTGTACAGAAGGAACTCACGATCTGTACTTATGAAAAAGATAAGATGATCTACATCAAGATTACAGATACAGGAGAAGGAATTCCCGAATATAATTTAAATAAGATCTTTGAAACATATTTCTCAACCAAAATTGGAAAATCAGGAACAGGTTTCGGGCTTGGACTAGCAATAACAAAAAGCATAATTGAAAAATACGATGGTAAGATCGAAGTTGAATCCAAACAGGATTTTGGATCAACGTTTACTTTAACCCTACCACAAACAAAAGGATAATATTATGTTCGAAAATGATGGAAATAAAGCTAGGATACTAATAGTTGATGATGAAAAAGATACTAGAGATATTTTTAGTAGACATTTAGAAGATGAATACTTGATCGATACAGCAGAATCTGCAAAAGCTGCCTTATTGAAATTAGAAAATAATTCTTATCAGATTGTGCTCAGTGATCTTGTAATGCCCGGTGAAGATGGTTTAAGCTTGCTAAAGAATATCAAAGAGAATTGTCCGGAAATTGCAGTAATGGTGATTAGTGGTAAAGCATCGATCGAGATGGCGGTAGAAGCAATGAAACTCGGTGCTGATGAATTTATAGAAAAACCTGTAGAAGATCTTGACCTGCTTAAACTTAAGATAGAGAAATTATTAAAAGTTAAATGGCAGATGGATGAGATCAAAAGGTTAAGATCTATCTTAGATAAAGAATTTGATAGATCCCATATTGTTGGTAACAGCTATTCTATTCAAAAGATCATGGAAAAAGTAAAAAAGATAGCTCCACTTGACACAACAATTCTAATTACAGGGGAAACAGGTGTAGGTAAGGAACTCATTGCTGATCTGATCTATCGAAACAGCAGTAGAAGTAATAAAAAATTTGTTGCCATTAACTGTGGGAGCTTACCGGAAAGCCTTTTAGAAAGTACTCTTTTTGGTCATAAAAAAGGATCATTTACCAGTGCAATTAAGGATAAGATGGGATATTTTCAGGAAGCTGATGGTGGGACTCTGTTTTTAGATGAGATCACTGAAACAACTCCAGCTTTTCAAGTTAAATTACTTCGTGTTCTGGAAAAAGGTATTATCAGGCAAGTTGGTGGAGAAAATGATGTTACGGTTGATGTGAGAATTATTGCTGCCACTAATAAATCTCTTTCGGAAGAAGTTCAGAATGGAAATTTTCGAGAAGACCTTTTATACAGATTAAATGTGATAAATCTGCATATCCCACCATTACGGGAGCGAGTTGAAGACATTAAGCTTCTTGTTATCAAATTCATTTCCGAATTTTCTAATAGATACAAAAAGCAAGAGCTTAAAATATCAAATGTAGCTCTTTCAATCCTATTAAACCAACAATGGAAAGGAAATATACGAGAACTCAAAAACACTATTGAACATTCTGTTGTCCTTGCTTCACATGATACCATTATTCCAGAAGATCTACCTGACCATATTTATAAGCAAGATTCAAAGAAGATTAATTCCACATCATCTCTTTTTCTTGATTTACCTTACCCAAAAGCTAAAAGCGAATTTGAAAAAGCTTACATTGGAAATCTTATGAATCAATACAAAGGTGATGTTACAAAAGTATCTAAAATATCAAATATTAAACGCCAGAATCTATATGAGAAATTTAAACGATATGATATCAATCCCAATAATTTTAGAAAAAATTAGTATTTGGAATTAGTTATTCTGAATGTTGTAATTACTATATAAAAAAGCATCAAATAATCACTTAAAATAACTCCTTTGGGAAATGTATAAAACATAGTGTTTAGGAATAACCCTACTATTACAAAGATTAATTCGGGTTGTAAGATCTTTTTGATATCATTTGTTATTAAAATAATTAATGATAATGGAAACAACCAGTAGATATTCATATATGAAAGACGAGCAGCAGGTAAGAAAAAACTACTCAATATTACTAACATTACACCAATATAATAGAGAAAAAAACTGTCTTTGGATATTACTATCCTTTTCCATAACAAAGCAGTTAAGACTAAGATAAAAACTATTAAAGATAATTCTAAAATATTCGCCTTAATCTTTAAATCGAAAAAAATGCGTAAGAGATCTTGTATTGAAGAATCCTCAATCGGTAGATTTGCTGAGAAAATTGCATTCTTTATCCCATCAACAATATGCTTATTAAAAAAACCATAGGCCGGATGTATAATTAGCAAATGAAATTTTTCATGAAACTCCATAGAGTTAAAATAACTCCTCCAAATTGATAATGGAGCAATAAATAAAGAAGATACAAAACTTATCAGCATTCCTGCAAGACCACTGAAAATAAACTTCCATCTTTTTTTAATAAGTAAGGGAATCCCCATCAATATTACAGGAGGTCTAAATGAAGCAGTTAATCCTAAAATGAATCCACTGAGAATTTGATTATCTTTCTTCTTTATAAGCCAATAAGATAAAGTAATCATAAAAAGAAAAAGGATATATATTTGCCCTTTATCTATATGCAGCCTCCAGAAAAAACTGGAAGCAATGACCAATAAACCAATTATCCAGAGAATTTTCTTTTTAACAATAGAATCAGTTGTATTTGAAAGTAGTAAAATGCTGAATAAAAGCAATATCCACTGTATAATTGCCCAAAGAATTTGCTGAGTTTTATAAGGGATCGAAGCAAATGGAGAATGAAGCAACAACACAGTTGGAGGAACAGTTAATCTACTCATGGGAAAATTGGGATAAAAATCCCGTGCATCAACAATTTCTTCCGGTGTGTCCTGGTTCCATTTAAAGAAATAGGGATCTTCTCCATCTAACAATACTCTCGTTCCTACTACTCGGTTCCGCAGATCTACAGCTCCATATTTTAATGTATTAACAGTATCAAGAGATATACCTATAGCTGACATTAGAATAGAATATATAAGTAGGAAATTCAGGAAAATTTTCCAGTATTTTTTCATATATTTTTATCTTCGGGAATATTAATAGTTCTCTCAACTACAAATTCAGGTCTGCTTTTGAGCTCCTTAAAAATATTACTTATATATATTCCTAAAATTCCCATTGAAATCAAATTTATTCCACTTAGAATTATAATCGCACTTATTAATATCATAGATGTTTGGTTATCACTGAGAATTTGAGAAAAATTTATAAATAATAAGAAGATCAAAAAGATAAATCCAATTGATAATATTATCATTCCAAACTTCAATAACTGATATAATGGTTTGTTAGTGAAATAAGTAAGTCCCGTTAGAGCAAAAGAGATCATTTTTTTAAGTGGATATTTTGTTTCTCCAGCTTCCCTTTTTTCTCTTGTATAATAAAAAGGAACTTGTTTAAATCCTAACCAGAATATCAAACCACGGATGAATTTGTTCTTCTCCTTTAATTTTTTAAATTCCGTAATTACCTTTCTATCTATCAGACGAAAATCACCTGTATCTTGTGGAATAGAAATATCAGAATAATTTTTAAGCATTTTATAAAACAGTTTTGCTGTAATTTTCTTGAAGAAATTCTCTCCTATTCTTTTTTTTCTTACACAATATACTACATTACAATTTTCTTGCTGATATTTTTCCAATAATTCTGGGAATAATTCCGGAGGGTCCTGCATATCAGCATCAATAATTATAGCTACATCACCAGAACAATATTTAATTCCTGCAGATACGGCAGGTTGATGCCCAAAATTTCTGGAAAAACTAATGATTTTGATTTCATTCTTACTTTTAGCAAGATGTTGCAAGATTTCCAATGTTCTGTCATCACTACCATCATTAATATAAATGATCTCAAAATCTACATCCAATTTTTCCAATGCACTCAGAACACGTTTATGAGCTTGATTAATAATCTTCTCTTCATTATAACACGGAATGATAATGGAAAGTTTTCCTTGAAAATCCAAAATTCCTCCTTTAAATTTCAATTTTTGAATGTGATAAATTTATTACCAGAAAAATTTAATACAGCAAATAAACCCATTGCAATTAATTGAGCATATTCTGGAATGATCTTCAAGTTCTCTTTTAAGACAATTAACAAAAGAAGCTGTAACAAATAACAAATTGCAAAGATCAAAACAAAGAAAAAACTTTCTCTACCAATCGGTTTTTTGCTTTTGAACGTCCAGATTTTATTTAGGATAAAACTATTCACAAAGCCAAATAGATATCCAATGATATTTGAAAGTATATAGGAAACGTTAAGTAGCATCATAAAAATAAAAATTATTGAAATCGTTATTAACGTATTCAATAACCCAACCATTCCAAATTTAATAAATTGCTCAATAGTTTTTGTAATTTTATTGTTCATGTTTTTCCTGATATATTTGGAATTGTTCATCTTTTTTTCTGAAAACTTTTTTTTGTGTATAATATATTTTTTCAAAATTCTTCAACATTGAACCAGAAATGGGAGTTGTTAACAAAAATATTTTATTAGTCGTTTTACCAAATTTTTTTTCAGCTCTTTCGAGAACCAGTTCATTGGATAAAGTATATGCATCTTGCTTAAATTTTGTATCCCATATTAAAAAAGATCCGAATTCTTCTCTATCGGCATACCAGAATTTATGATTTGGAAGGTACGGCAAGAGAGACGAACAGGCATAAGATCTATGTGCAATAATAACTTGATCATAAGAAATATTATTTTTAATAAATTCCGCTGCATGCTTGCTTCCAGAAAAATAAAATCTATATTCATTAGAATATGATTTTACACTGATGAAAACTGAGAGACTAAGACTTATTATAAGAATTATATAGCCGATTTGTTTTATTCGCTTATAAATTGTCTTCTTCAAACCATCAAACTTTATATTTTCAGATTGATAATAATTCTCTAACCATAATGAAAATATTAGAAATATGATAATTAAGCCATGTTGCCTAAGTTTCCCTTGATAAATTGCTCCAAAAATAAAAAATAACCAAGTAATAGAAACAAGAAAGAAAATAAAAATTTTTGGTCGTTCTATAAATCTAAATAGCAAAAAAATTAAGAACATAGAAAAGAAAAAACCTTTATAAATATTTACACCAAAAGCCGGAAGAAAAGCATTTCCGATAGCAATAAAAACTGAGCTAAAATTAAAATTTAATAAAGAGAACTGCACTAAAGCATTATTGCTATTACCCGGATGTATTTGAAAAATAACTAACAATCCACCAAATAACATAATGAGAATAGCAAAAAGGTAATTTCTGGAATATTTTTTTTTCTCTAGTACTTCCCAGATATAGATTATTAATAGAGCTCCAGCAGCTAAAAAGCTATGCACGTTCGTATTAAAGAGAAACAATATCAATAGAGAATATAAAATAGGTAATTTGAATCGTTTATTATATAAAGAAGCTAAAGCAAAAAGCAATAGCATTGTTAAGCTATAATTTCGAGCAATTATCACATATTCATAAAAAAAATAATATGAAAAGATGATTGAAATTTTAATCCACTTATTAAATGGAGATCTAAATAGTAGCAATGCTATAGCAACTACAACTATACTCCAATGAAGAATAAATTCGGAATAATATGGTAGCCCTAATTTGGCTAAAGGATTCAATAGTAAATGCCACAATCCTGGCGTTCCTTCCCAAACTAATTGTTTTAGAATTTCTCCAAAATTGAGATCACGTACAATTAGCCAAGCTTGTGCTTCATCACGCCAAGGTTCATGCAGCCAAATCCAGGAATAACTTATAATACTGTAAAAGAAAAATACAACTATCTCAAAATAATTTTTCTTTTTCATTAATATTTCAGTTAACCTATTTACCATTTCCTTTTGATCCTTTAATAACATCCGACATACTACAAAATATTTAATATTTAGTTTCAAAGTATTGAAAATTATTATTTTTTATTTATTAATATTTATTATTCTTTGTCAATTCATTATTTATCTTGCCTAGCTTTTACTAAAATTTATTTATGTATACAAGTAAGAAAAAAGGATAAATAATTACTAGATAAAAATTTTAAATTAGGAATTTAATGGTTAATAATAAAAATAAATCTACGTTAGCTGATGTGTTAGTATTAACAATGCTATTGGGATTGTTCTTTTTAATATTGGAATTTAAACATCCTTATTACTTTCTTAGTGATGATAACAGAACTTTTTATCTGCCATATTTCATTCATAATTTTAGAGCATTAATTGCTGGTGAGTTTCCATTATTTAACTTTCATCAGTACTTAGGAATTCCACATTTTTCTAATTTCCAATCTGCTGTTTTTAATCCACTTGTTTATTTTTCAGTATTCTTAAGTAACACAATATTCGGACATAGCTTCTTTGCAATAGACATCACCGTAATAATTAACTTTATCATTGGATCAATTGGATTTTACTATTTAGTTAGGAATTTTACCAGCAACAGATTAAGTTCATTATTTGGCGCATTCATCTGGCCATTGTCAAGTTTCAATATCTTTATTAGTAATTCTTGGTGGATATTTTCCGGTGTTACTGCTTTTTTCCCCTGGATGGTTTTCTTTAGTTTAAAATTGTATAAAAATTCTAGATTCAAAACACTGTTTTTTTTAATAATTACCCGTCTTTTTTTATTTTATATTGGTCATATAGAGTATTTTATTTATTCAATGATATTTGAATTTCTCACTATTACTTTGTTAATATTAACTTATAAAGACAGAAAAAATTATATGCCGTTTATCAAGAAGTATTCAATTAGTTATCTAATAACTTTTATATATGCATTACCAATATTGATACCCGCCTGGTTACAAACCAAAACATCTGCCTTGAAACATTCCAAAGGTGGATTTGGAGCTCTTTTTTCTAACCGCTTCACAATAACATCATGGTTAAAGGGTTTATTCAATCCTTTTATTACAAGAAATAACTTTTATCAAAGATCTCAATTTGGATTCATCGATAGGGCACTACCCTACTTGTCTCATATTGGTTATGTTGCAATAATTTTAATTTTAATTTATTTAGTTTTAAATTTTAATAAAATGAAAAGATCAGCATATACTCATTATGTATTTTTCATGTTATTTATGATTTCACTTTTTTGGGCATGTGGTTTTTTATCGGGAGCAGTACTTTATGTTCCAATATTAAATAGATTTAGATGGCCTTTTAAAATATACGCATATTCTAATTTCTATTTAATATTAGCTTCTTCTTATGCTTTTTATTTTATCTTAAATAAATTAAAACAGAAGATGAAAAATATTTTTCCAATCATATTTGGAATAATTTTAATAGCTTTAACTTTATTAAATTTTTATTTTATTTATAGTAATGTTTATATAAGTTTAAATAATAAAAAGCATAAAGACGATATTCCACTAGTTGAACCGTTATCAGAATATGTAAAAGAAGGGAGAATTTTTTCATTGGGAATATCAGATACAGATCCCTTTTCCGTTTCAACTTTAGGATTTAATTATGCTACTATGCTCGATCTCAAGCATTTTGCCGGTTATGATCCTTTAGTTCCTTTAAAAAATTATAAAACAGCTTTATCAATTTTCTATAGAGCTTCTTACAAAATTCCTACAATACCATTCTCGTATCTTCGCAGATGGGGAGTGAAATGGTATGTTCTTAATAAAGATAAGGAACCAAATGATTTATATCATCATTATTTCAATACCCTATTAAAAAATGAAGGATTGTATATTTTTGTAGACGAAGAAAAAAGAACTGTTTTTAAGGATACGCTATCAAATCCTATGATCTATTGGAAAAAGACTGAAATATCTGAAAATATTAATATTGAAATGCATACAAATTCCATACATATACATACAGACAATTCAATTGATAAGTTACTCGTTGTAAATTATTTATTTAATAATTATTTTAGGGCTACAATAAACAAAAATTCAACTCTTCCCATAATTGAAAATAATATTGGTCAAATGGAAATACTTGTACCAAAAGGACATAATCAGATAATAATTCAATATTCGGATCCATATCTTAATTTCAGTATTTTTATTGTTGTCTTATTTTCCTTATCGATTTTTGCTTATTTTATGATTAAGAAATATTATAGAAACTGAATATAGTTCTACTTCATTAACATATTTATTTTTCTTCATGGTATTCCTCTTCTGTATTTACATTCCAAATATTATCTTTTATTTTTATATTATGAATTACATTTTCTACTGCTATCATTGCAGTAAGCATAGAATGATCCTGATTATTATATCTATGCATTCCATTCCTTCCAATTAAAAATAGATTCTCAATTTTGTCAGTAAATTCTCTTATTTCATCAAATCTATCATAGCTTCCAAAATAAGCAGGATAGGTTTTCGGCATCCTGATCACTGTATTATCCAATACGTCACTCTTGTTAATTATTCCAATTTTCTCTAATTCATCGATGGCAAATTCTGTAAATTCTTCATCGGGCATATTCCACAATTCATCACCTTCTGTGCAAAAATATTCCAGTCCGATCCAAACATTTTTATCATCCTCAACCATATACGGACTCCAATTGTTAAAAATCTGAAGCCTTCCTACTTTTACATCTCGTTCCTGAATATATATCCAATTATCCGGTATAATGTCATTTATAGTTTTTTGCTTTGTATGATTTTTTATTTTTAGCTTTTTCAGCAATAATCCTACCGTAACAAAATCACGATAAATGAGACCATTTGCAACTTCATTTACGTTTTTTGGAACATCATTCATTGAATTAATAAAGTCTTTAACCGGCATTGTAGAAAAGAAGTAATCAGCAATTTCAACTTTACTTACTCCGCTTTCAATATCTTTTACAATTACAGATGTTATCTTATTTTGGTTGGAAGTTAATCCTGTTACTTTGCAATCAAGATGAATCTTGCCACCTCTAACTTTTATTTTTCTTGCAAGCTCTTCCCACAATTGTCCGGGTCCAAATTTTGGATACATAAATTGCTCTATAAGACTTGTTTCGGTATTCTTCTGGTGGATAGAGTCATCCTTTTTAAAGATACTCTTAATGGCGTGGAGAATTGCTTTAGAGATGGATAGCCCTTTAATCCTCTGCGCTCCCCATTCGGGTCTAATTTCTTTGCATGGTCTTCCCCATACTTTATGAGTGTAATCTTTAAAAAAAGTGTTATACAATTTTTTTCCAAATCTATTAATAAAAAAATCTTCCAGGTTTTTCTCATTTTTTATTTTGAAAATACGAGACCATATATAACTAAATCCAATTTTAATTATCCTAATAAATCCAAGATTCTTAAAAGTATTAATATTTAATGAAATGGGATAATCAAAGAAATTGCGCAGAAAAAATATTCTGGAAAGTCTACCTCTAACCAGTATCACTTTATCATTTCTTTGTGGATCAGGAGCATTTACCTCGCTTGAGAGATGTGTTTTCCTTCCTAGAACAAGATCATCTTTTGAGGGTTTACCCTGCACGGGCAGGACATTCTGCCAGAAATCCATTACTCTTTTAGATTTAGAAAAAAACCGATGTCCGCCAAGATCGATACGATTTCCTTTATACTTTACCGTTTTTGAAATACCACCAATATCACCTGATAATTCATAGATGATCGGTATTATGTCTGTTTTTTCTAATAACTCGTATGCTGTTGTTAAACCTGCCGGTCCGGCTCCAATAATGATAGCTGTTTTTTTATTCACTTACACTTCCTTTATTATAGAGTTTTATGAATTCTGTATAATTGAGTGTGTTTTGTCATCCTGAGGTATCTTTTAGCCTTACTTACGAAGGATCTCATGGAAGAACTTGCAGTTTTACATCTTGCTTGGGTATAGATTCTTCCAAAGAACAACGTACATGATTTGTCAGAATAACAGAATTTTTTCATTTTGCAGAACCCCTATATAGAATGTATTTTCTGGCGAGAAAGTTCCAAAAATAAACGATAGCTGTTGATATCAATTTTGAATAAAGATAATATATACTTAATCGATCCGTAAAGAACCAGATCATTACTTCATTTAAACCTAAACCAATAACTCCAATAACAGCAAAGATAATAATTTCAATTAGTTTCTTATTAACTGCCCTACTTTTAAAGACCCATATTATACTTAGAATGTAATTAATTATTAATCCTAATATAAATGCAATGGCTGCTGAATAAAGATAATGAACTCTTGCAAATTCTGTTAGAAGATACAGGCTTGTAAAATCAACTATGAAAGCAATTCCACCTACAAAAGTATAGCGGAATAGCTGTATCAAAGTATTATCCGTCTTTTCTATAAATAACTTATTCAACATATTTGATCCATTTTTTTTGAATTGTTTATCAATAAACTACCTTAATTTGTCAAGATTTGTATTATCTGACATGCTTTCATTACGCTACAATTTTATTTGTAATATTTTTATGTCATCTTAGCATTTCAGTAATTTATCTTTACTTTAAAATATTTTTTCCTTGCACGTTTTAAAACAGCTTTATAAAGTCGTTTGCGAATGAAGTGTTGTATAATTTCATAAAAATTGATGCATTGGCACACCACTTGCAATATAGCTTGGTGTGAATTAAAAAAAGTGATCTTTAAACCAAATTAGGAGGGTATAATGGGAACACAACAAATTCTTTTGATCGTATTAAGTGTAATTATCGTGGGTATCGCTGTAGCAGTAGGTATCACAATGTTCAATGCTCAGGCAACGAACTCTAACCGTCAGGCAATAATGGGTGACATGAACAACCTGGCATCTTCAGCTCTTGCATTCTACAAAACACCAACTACACATGGTGGTGGTGGAAATACTTGGGGAGTGCTTGCTAATCTTGGAAGTTGGCTTGGTTATGATTGGGATGGTACACAATGTACAACTGGAAATGGTACTTATACGATTACAACTGCCGGTGACGTCTTGACAATTGTTGGGCTTGGAACTGAAATCGGTAATAATGGTTCAGATAATGTTAGTGGTCAACTTCTTGTTACTGGTTCAACAAGTGGTATTGTAGCATCTGTGATTAACTAAAATTATTATTAACGATCAAGTAAAATGATGTAATATGGGAAGACTCGTCTTCCCATATTACTGTATTTTCAAATATTTTTTTATTTAAGGATAAAAAATGCAACACGAATTTAGATATCAAGGTATAAATTTTCAAGGTAAGGGTGTTCAAGGCATTGTCTTTGCTTCAAATAAAAGAAACGCAAAAAAGATGATCGATAATTTTGCACTGAAGCATAGGATAAAAATTAATTCCATTCTTAAAAGAAGCTTATTTTTATATAACCTCAAATTACCTAATGGTAAGAGAATTAAAGGAAGACAATACGCCTACAAAAAGGGTGAAGTAAGCCGTGCTCTGGCTAATATGGGATATAAGGACGCTAAAATAGAAAAAGCTCTAATCGACATAAAAATGAAGCCACCTTTTGCCAGCATACTAATGTTTGTAAATTTGAGTTCCTTTCTTTTAAAAGAAAAGATGAGTTATGATAAGATTTTAAGAATGCTAGCAGATGAAGAAACAAA
>JAYEKK010000092.1:27115-41585 GCA_034660955.1 Candidatus Cloacimonadota bacterium
TAATCGACATAAAAATGAAGCCACCTTTTGCCAGCATACTAATGTTTGTAAATTTGAGTTCCTTTCTTTTAAAAGAAAAGATGAGTTATGATAAGATTTTAAGAATGCTAGCAGATGAAGAAACAAACATAACTTTAAAAGAAACTTTAAAGAAAATTGAAAGTGATCTAAAAAAAGGTAAGGAAGGAACTGAGGTTTTCGCCAGACATCAGGATGTGTTTGGAAAATTTCCTGCTTATATGCTAGGCTTAGCTACAAAATCCGGTAACATGGCAGAAGTTTACGATGCAACATCTAAATTTATGGAACGTGAGATGGAATACAAAAAAAGTTTGAGGCAGGCTATGTTGATGCCGGCTTTTACTGTATTAGCCATGTTTGGAGCTGTATTGTATTATGTTATTAAAGTATTCCCAGATACTGCTAAGATGTTCCTCAGATTTGGTATTGACCTTCCACCTATGACCGCAGCAACACTTGATATGAGTGACTTTTTAGCTGTGAACTGGTGGTGGATAGTTTTAATAGTTGTGGCTCCAATAATTGCGGCTGCCCTTTGGTGGCGGACCCCTAAGGGAATGATCTGGCGTGATAAGAATATGATAAAATTACCAATTATTGGACATCTTATTCATAAATCCAGCATTGAAATTTTCTTCAGAGTGTTTTCAGCGATCTATGCAGGAGCAGAAAATAATATTGAAACTCTCACGGCTTCAGCTGAAGCGTGCAGAAATAAATATATGGAAAGAGGTGTCATAGATATCGCGATCCCTTTGATGTTGAAAGATGGAAAGTCACTTGTACCGGCACTAGAAAAAGCCAATGTTTTTAATCAAAGTACATTAAGCCGTTTAAAAACCGGTACAGAATCGGGTAACATTCTTCAATCTGCACAGCAGATAGCTACTTTCTATGAAAAAGAGACAACTTATAAAATGGAAACTATTATTCAATCTATTCAAGTATTTATTGGTATGTTCATTGCAATTGTTATAACACTTCTTACTATAGTTTCTTCTGAAGTTGCAATGATATCACCAAACACGCCAGGTATGTAAGTTAGGGAGTTATCGTGTTAAGGAAATCCAGATTTGGTCAGTTATTACTTAAAAAAGAAATAATTGACCAAAAAACTATGGAGAAGGCACTTATCATTCAAGCTGAAGAAGATCCTTCAAGCCCTAGAGGATTGGGTGAAATATTGGTCGATGATTTTAAGATAAACCATCATGCTATTTATGGTTTGCTTGCAGAACTTTATGCTTTTCGTTCAATTGAAATTAATGTAAATGAACTTGATAGTAATCAAACCAAACATACAAAAGAAATTCTTTTAAAGTTTCCTGAAGAATTTAAAAAAGAATTAATTTATAAAAGGATTCTTCCATATCAAGTAACTTATGGAAGACGCAATACACTAATAGTTCTGGCAGCTGATCCAACAGATAAAATTACTGAGCGAATTCCTGTGTATTCCGAATATAAAAAATATGAAGTTGTATATTGTAAATTAGAGACATTAGAAGAATTAATAGAACTTATAGCCCCGCAGAAAAACGAATTTTTAGATTTACTACAAGAAGCTGAAGAGCAAATAGAAGAGATTGATGAATCAAAATCTGAAACGAATGTTGATGAATATGCACTTGATGAAGAGATAAATAAAAGTCTTCTTGTAAGCCTATTTGAAGGTTCGTTAATAGAAGCTGTACGAAAAGGCGCCAGTGATATTCATATAATACCATTCCGTAGATCATCTGTCGATTTTTATTTCAGAATTGATGGTAAGCTTATCCAATGGCACAGACAAGAGAGAACATCTCCTGAAGCAATTTCTGCAGTCGTAAAAGATAGGGCTGTGGGTGTAGACCGTTTTGAAAGAGATACTGCTCAAGACGGATTTATGCAAAGAGTGATCGACGACCATCTTATCCGTTTCAGAGTTTCAATTATCCCAATTACATCTTCTGAATATGAGAGAAGATTTGAAAGCATCGTTATCAGAACAATCGACGATAGGAATGTTATTACAAACCTGAGAAAACTTGGTTTTCAAACTAAAGCCGAAAATGACTTCATTAAATCTATCAGTAAGTCCAAAGGTATCATACTAGTAACAGGACCTACAGGTAGTGGTAAATCTACAACTTTAATGGCAGCCCTCTATCATATTATTAATCCTGCTATCAATGTTCTAACAGTTGAAGATCCGGTCGAATACCATATTAAAGGTGCAAGACAACTAAAGATTGGAAATAGGTTTACCTTTGATTCTGCCATCCGTTCCATACTTCGTCACGACCCTGACGTTGTTATGGTTGGCGAGATACGTGACAAGATCACGGCTGAAATTGCTATCAAGCTGGCAAACACAGGACATCTTACATTTTCTACATTGCATACAAACGATGCGCCAAGTGCCATTTCACGTATGTACAAAATGGGAGTAGAGACGTTTCTACTTGCCTACGCAATAAATATTATTATTGCACAACGCCTGATAAGAAAACTATGCCCTGAATGTAAAAAACCAATCTCTAAAGAAAGATGGCCGACAGCTCTTGAAATGGGAATTACCCAAGAAGAGCTTACATCCGGTAAAATATTCGAAGCTGGAGATGGATGTAAAAAATGTAATGGTGGATATAAAGGTAGAACCAATATTTGCGAAGCATTATATTTTACATCTGAGGTAAGAAAAGCCATTGTTGAATCGGGTGAAGAAATAGATGAAGATGAGATTCGTAAAATTGCCGAAGGGCAGGGAATGCTCTCCTTGATGGATTCAGGATTAGATAGAATTCGATCAGGAATGACTTCTGTTGCTGAAATAACTTATGCAACATCGGAGGATTAGATCATGAATATTCAAATGTTATTAGTATTATTGGCTTTAGCACTTTTCTCAACAATGCTTTTGAACACTTATAATATTGTGCTTGATCAATCTGGTTTGGTTTACGATAATATACTTTACCTGCAGGGACAAAAAATCGCAGACAGGTATTTTCAGAGAATAGAATCAGAATTGTTGGGAGATCCTCCTATTTTTAGTTTTACAGCAATAAATACAATTTATGCCAATATGAGTGAGACTGTAACAGTAAATAATGTAATATTTAATGTTCAAATTAATTCAACTTATTGTGACAGTCTGGGAAATACTCCATATGCTGATACTTTATTCCAAAAAGTAGATATACAGATGAATTGTTTGTCTACTTCGTTGGATACACTATATATTGGGACATTGGCTTCTCCATTCAGTAAAGTTTTTTTCTCTAGAGGGTTTTGATTATGTCAAGTTTATTAGATGTTTTAGGTGCAACAGTTGTGGGAAGCATGGTTCTTCTGATGATATTCACTTCACTTTTCAATATGCAGGTGATAAATTACAATACTCAGCTCCAGATTGGTTTAACCAAGATGTCTGAAGATTTAATTACGGGACGAAAAACAGGAAACATAGACCAACCAGGTATAGAAAGTATCTTATCCAAAGTCGGTGCAGGAGTTTCAACATCAACTGATCCGATCATTGAAGCCACCTCTATAAGTTTTAAATTTCTTGGGCAAATAAACCCGACTTCCAGTGTTAGTACTTTTTATTTTGTGCAAGAAAGCGGAACTAGTGAGGGTTTCCCCTTATACGTCTATCAAAACGATATGTCCAACCCGATCATTGGTCCTTTCTGGATGGCAGACACGTTGGATATCACATATATTGATATGAATGATAATGTAGTTAACACTCCAGATTCAAATCATGATCTGATTCGTGCAATTGAGGTCAATCTTACTTTTTTCTATGATACTTACCAGCCTGATATAGATAAAAGGTTAGTTAGACATAACATCGTATTTTGGAAATATTTCAAGAATTTATATTTATAATTAAAATTAAAGAGGGGAATTTATTATGGGAAAATTATTAATTCTTATTGTCTTAATGCTCACTGCTGTTTTTGCTGCTATTGTGGTTTCGGTTCAAGATAAAACTGCTGACATTCCTGAATTGATATCATCTAATATGTCTGAGATTAAAGCTAAATCTCTAAGCAACGAAGCTCTTATGCTCAGTATTAAGAAGTTGAACGAGGGTAGTTTATCAGTTGGCTCATCTGGATTAAGCCGAGCATTTTCGGGATTTAACGTTCTAGATGGAACAATAGACAGTATTAAATATGTAATGGCGGGTACCAGTGATACTTTACAAATAACTTCATATGTAACAGCTAATGTTAATGGTGAACTTACACAATATAAAGGTTTTGCTAGTATTTTGTATTCTTCTGGAAATTTTAACAACGCCATAACATGTTCAGAAATACTCAGCGTTACAGGACATTCAACAGTAATTGGAAATATTGAGAATGAAGTTGATCTGGATTTTGAAACTGTTTTCGGTATGACAATGGCACAGATGAGAGCAATAGCAGATAATGATTACACGAATCCACCAAATAATGTAGATCCTGTGAATGGTATTACCTACATTGAGACTACAGGTAATAACAAAGCCCACTTCACTAATCATCATTGGAGTGGCAGCGGTATCTTGATTGTTGATGGAGAATTTCAAATGACCGGTGGAACTTTTGATGGTATCATCTGGGTAGAAGGTGGGAGATTCATGATATCTGGTAATGGGCTTGTAAGAGGAACTATCTTCGTTAATAGCGATCCTGAAGAACAAACCAAAGTTACTGGAAATTGTGATATTTATTATGATGAAACTATTGTACAAACATTATTGAGTACATACAATATAATTCCCGGTCCTACAATCACAATTATAAATTGGAGTAATTAAATCGTAAAAATTAATACTTATATGGAGGTAGTTTATGGGTAAGTTGTTGATAGTTGCCTTATTGGTAATTGGTTCAATCTTTGTACTGATTATTCTTTCGGTTCAAGATAAAGCTGAGGAAGTTCCTGAGCTTTTATCCAGTAATCTGGCAGAAATACAAGCCAAAGCATTATGTCGTGAAGCCTTAGTGTATGGGATGAATAGTGTCGGCAACGGATCCGTCATATTATCTCAGGGGGCTAATTCCCAAACGTTCACAAATTTCGAAGTTCTAGATAGCACAATTGACAGCATTCAATATATATCAAATACAACAATTGATACTATTGAGATCAATTCATATGCATCTTATCAAATAGATGGAGATACGTTTCAGCATAAAAGTAGTGCTTTAATATGTTGGGTTCCTACTCATGCTCAAGGAGCTATGTACTCAAATGGAAATATTGATGTTGGTGGTAGCGCAGATATTACTGGAGATATTATTGAAAATTGCAACCCTCCATTAGATTTTGAAGAACTATTTGGAATAACAAAAGTACAAATGGAAGCTATTGCCGATACTCATTTGGTAGATCCTCCAAATAATCCTGCAGGCGTAGAAGGTGTAACCTGGGTTTCATTTGATAATCCCAATGGTGATTTAAAGGTAACAACAGCAGCATGGGAAGGAAGTGGAATACTTGTTGTCGATGGTGATGCCCATTTTGCCGGAGGTTCATTCGATGGAATAATGTGGATTACCGGTTCGCTATTTATTAATGGAAATAATGGTTTCAATGGGGCAATTTATGTTGAAGGAGGGATTGATTATCAGGACGTTGAAGATGTAGCTGTACTCGGTAACTGTCAAATTGCTTACGACTATAACGCAATACTTGCTGCATTTGCCGATGCATCTTTAGTGTTAGATTATGAAATTAAGATTCTTAGCCTATTTGAGGATAATTAAACAAATTTGGAGAGAATATGACCAAAAATGACTTTTTCAATCATGAGATAGAAACCTATAAATGGTGGTCGAAAGTACGCTGGTATATTGTTCTCATTCTATTTGCCATTGGGATATTGCGTGTAACTCAAATTAATCAAACTTTTCCGATTGTAATATTTGTGACAACATTTCTGGGAATATTTACTCTTAATGTGCTGTTTCATCTCCAGATCATAAAAACAAACTCTCTCTTTAGTTCATTGCAAATAGTATTAGACATAATATTTGCTACTGTTATCGTTCATCTTACTGGAGGGTTGGAAAGCTCTTTTGTGTGGATATATCTGATAGCTGTTATCACAGCAAGTTTAGTTATGGAAAATTCAGGAGGAATTATTGCTGCAATGATTGGTAGTATGTGCCTGCTGGTGCTGATTCTGATGTATAACTTTGGCTGGCTGATTCCTGTTGATGGTGCAGAATTTATAGCTGATGTCCCAACACAAACAATTTTCCTCATCTCATATACTGGTCTTTTTAGTGGTGTAGCTTTCATATCAAGTTATATAAGTAACATTATGAAAAAACATTCTATCTCCTCAGAAGAAAATACTAAGTTATTAAATTACCAGAAAGTTGAGCTTTCTGGAAAAGAAGCGGAATTAATGAATAATAAAAAGCTTCTGGAAAAATACCAAGAAATTGTTCAGGAATCTGCTAAAATTTCTATGTTAGACCACGATCTCAATAATCCCCTTACTGTTATCTCTCTTTCAATTCGCAGAATTATTAAAGCTGCTTACGATTACAATGATGACAAATTAGAGAAATCCGGTAACCAAATGACTGAATCAATTAATAAGATTAATGAGATATTAATAAAATTCCAAAAATTAAAACATCTGGATTTGATCCAAGAAGAACTTGATAAGCAACAAGGATAAATTATGAAAAAGCATATATTAATTGTTGATGATGAACTTACAATTCGAGAATTATGCAAAGAGCTTCTTGAAGAAGAGGGCTATGAGGTAACTCTTGCTGTAGATGGTCAGGATGCTCTTGATAAGATGGATTATGAAATATTCGACCTATTTCTGATAGATATGGCAATGCCGCGCATCGGTGGGTTTGAATTAATGAAGATGATCAAGCATAAGCAACCACTTGCTGTAATAGTTATCCTCACTGGTTTCTCTAGTATCGAAGGAGCGGTAAAAGCTGTACATGCTGGTGCGTTTCAGTACCTTTCTAAGCCTATCAATTCAGAAGAACTTTTTGAAGTTGTAAAAGTAGGAGTTCAACATTCAAAAGACCTTTATGGACCATTACAAAAAGCATTTGAACCGGGAGAAGACACAGTTCAAAAAGGTGAGCCTATTATACTACACGGATTCTCTCCAGAAGATAAAGTTGATTTCATGGCCTTGGGGAGAATCAAAAATTATGAGATTGGTGATGATATTCCCATTAGCAATGAGAAATCCGGATCTATCATTATTATTGAAAATGGTGAAGTTTCTGTATGGCTTAATAATACAACTATTGATTATTTGCAAAAGTGGGATTCTTCTGGTGAAGAGAGCTTTATTCTCACTGGATCTACATTTGTTACATTACGTGCAGAAACAGAGGTAAAAATAAGATATTTCGATAGAAAAAAGATATTGGATTTCTTTGCGTATAAAGATGAAAATTTACTTAAACGTTTCATGATCAATCTTGTGAATAGTACTTTCTTTAAATGGCGTAAAGCAGTTCAAAGAATTGTTATGTTGAAACTAGTTACTGGAGAATAACTTTATTAAATAATTATTAAATGTATACACATTTAGCTTCCTAATTTATAGGGAGCTTTTTTTTATTATACAAAACTCATTTTATTCCATATGATATTATCGCTTGTTATCTTCCTTTATTTCAGTATATTATGGCGTTAAGACATTTTTTAAAAATTACCAATAATTTCTATATCTCCCTAAAACTTAGTAAGTTAACAAAATATACTTGACACTATATTGAAAAAACTTATTCGTTGCCATAGAAAATAGTTATTTTTTATATTTATTGGAGATCATATGGGTTTGTCGTTTTTAGCTGAGATGCAAGTTGCATTAAGTGAATATCTCACAGGTACGTCAAGATTCCAGCATATAAATAAAATGATCACATTCAACGCAGCCTGGAAGGAAGAGGCGTATGAATGTTTACGAACCTTAATGATACACATGAGAGATATCGAAGCTTCTGATATAGATTTCGGTGGACCAGGCTCTAATGGCAAGATATGGTACAGAGTTTATGGCACAAAAGCACCTTCTGATAAAGTTCCCAGTTTTACACAGGATGAAGTCACTGCGATTTTATTAAGTATTCTAAGTGATGATCAAAAAGTTATGTTATTTAATAACAAAAATGTTGATATTTCTTTGGGTTTAATACTCAAAGAAGGTGAACGACCAAATCGTTTCCGTGGTGATATTTATTATGAGAGCAATACATTAGTTGCAAATTTCCGTAGAGTTAACCAGGAACTTTTTGCTCTTGAGCAACTAGATTTTCCTGACATAATCAACAAACGATTCAATCTTAATTTTGAAAAATCAGGTTTGTTTCTTGTTACAGGAATTACAGGTTCTGGTAAGAGCAGCACTTTAGATTCAATTATAGATATGAACAACAAGAAGAATCATGCTCATATAATAATAATTGGAAATCCAATTGAATATGTTCATAAATCTATTAAGTCAATAGTTAGGCATAGAGAAATCGGTGAAGATGTATTAAGTTTTCAAGAGGGCACTATTCAATCATTAAGACAGGATCCGGACATCATTGTTGTTGGAGAAATGCGAGATCCAGGAACAATAGCAACAGTGTTAGAAGCAACTGATAGTGGTCATAAAGTTTTTTCTACATTGCACACAAGTTCTGCTGTAGATAGTCTTCACCGGATTGTAGCCGAGTTCCCGCCTATTGAACAGGAACGCATTAGATTCCGTCTTGCTGATACTTTAAAAATAATTATTTCACAGAAACTCGTTCCAGATAAACATGGTAAACTTGTTATGGTTAAAGAAATTCTTTCGGTAGACTCATCTGTTCAGGCAGCAATACGGAATAAAAATATTGGTGAGATATACCAGATGATAACCGAAGGTAAGAGAAAGGGGATGATATCAATGGAACAAGAACTTTTTACAAATTTTAAAAAAGGTATTATCACGAAGGAAGTAGCTATGAATTATGCAAATAATAAAAAGCGAATGAAACACTTGCTAACGTATTCAGCGTGAGAGATATATAATGGCAAAAAATAAAGAAAAATTTGCATTTGGGATTTTTAAAGACGGGCTGAAAGTAAAGATAGCACAGCTTGCTCTTAGTAATGGTATTGTTACTGTTCAAAGTCTTGAAGAAACTATCTTATCTTCTGCACTCTTCCGTCAAGAAGTGGAAAAAAAAGAAGATGCTTTTGTTCCCGATGAGACCGGTGAAGATGAGATCGAAATTCCAGAATTAACTGAAATTGAAGATGATGCTTTCTCATTACCAGAGATGTCTGAGTTTGAAGATACTGATGATTTTGATAGTTCAGAAAAAGATGATATGCTACCTGGTCTGCGTGATTTGCAGAATTTTCTTCAGCAATTCCCACTTGAAAAAGGACGAATATCTTTTAATGCAAATAATGAGCAAATCTCATATTTTAAATTTGATTCCTCTTACGGCACAAGAAATCTACATAAACGCCTTCTAGAAGAGTTGTTGTCAAAAGATGAGATCAAAGCTAATAACTATTCTTTCGATTATATTCTAAATTCTGATAAATCTGGGCTTGCCTTTGTTCATATTGGCAAATTCAGACTTTTTCATGCATTGAGAGACATCAACCTGATACTATCAAAAGAAAGATATTTTTATAGTTGTATTGATACAAATGAAATATGCTTAACAAATGTTGTTAATCATAATTATGTTTTTTCTGAAGATGATTATGTTCTAATATTATACATCGGATTTGATTATAAAGTCGGTATCGTTTTGAAAAACGGTATGCATATCAAAACATTCCCTATTATTGTTCCTGACAGTGATGAAATTACTATGAGGGAAACAATCTACTCTAAAGTACTACTGGAACAAGATATTTCTAATATTCCTATTTCAAGAAATATTCTATTGGTTGGCGATAGCACTTCCGATGAGGATTTAGAATATTTCCGTTCCGCTTCTCAAGAAGGAGATAACATAACAAGGATCGATCTTGCTCATCTATCCGTTCAAGAAGGAATGGGGGAAAAAATAACTCCCGAAAGAATTGCCCGATATGCTATACCAATTGCTTTAGCTTGGAAAACCTTAGTACCTAAGAATAAAAAGTTTAGTTCTACAAACCTACTACCGAATAGAGTGATAGAGAATCAAAAGTATTTTAAAATTGCCTGGCACGGTTTTTTAGTTCTGGCTGCTATCTTCTATTTTGCTTTTGCTGGAACTATTAAAAACTTGGAACTGAAACAGAATATAATTGATTATGGAAAAAAGAATTATACAATTGAACGAGAACTTTCAAGAAATCGTGAATTAATAAAACGACTCAATGAGATTAAGGCTAGATTAAATGAGCTTCAAGCAAATCTGCTCAAAGTAGAAGCTATTACAGGAAATAAAAATCAATGGAACCATATTCTCGATGTGTACTCTAGATCTCTTAATAAAAACAGGTTGAGCTGGCTAAGGGATATTTCAAGCAATAATAATGGCTTTACTGTTGATGGCTATACTATGAATAGACGTGCTGTGATTGTTTTCTCTCAACTCTTTCCTGAGAGTAAGATTACAAGTGTATCAAAAAATGATAACCAGGAACTTACAATTTGGAGATTCAATATTTCTAGTAATTATCCTGAACCTAAATCATGGAAAAGTGTTAATGAAGAAGAAACAGACTTAAAGAAATCTACTAAAAAGGAAGAAACAGAAAAAGCAACTATAGAAGAAACTAAAGAAGAACCTGAGAAAAAAGAAATTACTGAAACACCTGAAGAGATAAACAATAAATATCATTCAATACTTTCATTATATTTCTCTGGTAATATCAATAATGCATTTAATCAATTTAGCGAATTTGTAAAAAGTTATCCTCAGCATAAAATGACATATAATGCTAAATATTTTATTGGTGAATGTTTATACTTGATGAATCAATATTCTGAAGCAAGAGAAACTTTAGAAATGGTATATAAATTGAATGGTAGCAAATCGCCAGATGCACTCATTATGTTGGGTAATTGTAGTGAAAAAGAAAATGATTTGAAATCAGCAATACAATATTGGAACACACTAATTGAAAAATATCCTGATAATGATCTATCAAAAGCAGCACAATATAAGATAGATAAAATAGAAGGTAAATAGAAATGAATTATGCTTTAAGAAATACTTTGATACTTTCAGTCTTATTAGTTTTAGTTATTCTGGGTTTTCTGCTTGGAAATACGTCTTCAATAAAAAAGATCAAAGTGATTAAAGGTGCTTATGAGAATAACCTAAAACAACTAAATGATCTAAAGGCAACAAATCCTGATATGGAACATCAAGATCTTTTTATTCAATCCTTGAAAGATCTTGAAGAAAAAGTTCGAAGAGAAAGCAAGTTTATTCCTCAGAAAAATGATCCAACAATAACTTATAAATACCTGTTAGATATTTGTGATAATTTCTGCCCTGATTTAAAATTCAATTTTGTATATAATAAAATAAGCAAAATCGAAAATATTAGCTATTATTCATATACAATTAAGGGAATTGCACCTGTTCGCTCTTTCTATTCATTTATCTATCAGATCGAAAGCCAGTATATGCTTTATGTTATCGAATCACTAAAGATCAACGAAGAAACTATAGACAATATTTCAAGCGGTAATGTTAGCTTTGTTATTGTTCTCAATGCATATTTTGATGAAACAACAACTGATCTTGGTGAGATCCCATTTAGAAAATTGAAATACAAAAATGTAGCATATAATCCTTTCTATTCAAGAATTCATGCACCTTTACTTGATGAAAAAGAGCAAGAATTCTTAGATGTGAATTTCTCTGGAATGATTGGATTAACACCCAGTAAAGTATTTATGAAAGACGAAGTTGGTAGGATACATATTTTAGAAATAGGTGATAAAGTAGCATATGGTAAACTCAAGTCTATTAATTGGAAAGAACAGTATGCAACATTCCAATTGAATGAAATTGGTGTAAACAAAGATAAAAAGATCTATTTGAATGAATTAAAAGAGGAATAAAAATGAAGAAATTAATTAACTTTCTTATTCTCCTGTGTTTTGTTCTAACCTTATTTGGTCAGGAACAGAACATTAAAACTATCCCAGAGGAAGAATTGATCACGATCTCTCGTGAGACAAATTTCGCTGCTGCCATTAAAGCTATCGAATATCTCTCTTTGGATTTTGCAGGAAAGAATATTTTAAATACAAGTAACTTTAATAACCCAATTGGTATCCCGATCAAAGGTCTCCAATGGAAAGATGCACTGAATCTGATTATAAGATTTCATAATCTTACTCTCGAAGAACGTCCTGCTACATTTGTTATAAAAGATATTGAAGTAATTATAGATGAATCAGGGCAAGAAATTGGGGTTGAAGGGAAAGTAACAGCATCTACCAAACAGGTTCGGATAAGTGCCATTTTCTTTAAGGCTGATAAGATGCTTATCCATGAAGTAGGAATTGACTGGACTACTCTTATCGGTGGAGAAGTTGATGCTACTGTATCCCTGAATACCACAAGTAATTTATCATCTGACATTCTTAGTGCAAGTTTACAAAGAAATTTACAGACAGGTAATGTTACAATTGATCTGAATACATTGCTGAAGATCATTGAAGCAAACCAGAGAGGTACAATAATTGCCAGACCAAGTATAACTGTGGTATCTAAAAAGAAAGGATTTATTCAAGTTGGACAGGACTTCTCTGTGAAAACACTTGATCAAGCCGGAAATACAACAGAGAAATTCTTTGAAACCGGTATTATCATGGAAGTAACCCCCGAAGTCTTAGTTGAAGATGATAGAGAGGCAATATACCTTTCTGTGGAAGTTGAAAAAAGTTCTGCTCTTCCTGGTGACATTACAACAATCATTGATAAAAGCAAATCGATTACAGAAGTTTTGTTATTTGATGGTGAGGAAACAGTAATTGGCGGACTTTTCGATAAAGAGATTAAAACTGACCGTGGTGGAATCCCAATTCTAAAAGATCTTCCCTGGTGGTTTTTTGGTCTTAAATATCTTTTTGGATATGAGACTAAATCGATGACAACCAGAGAAATGATAGTAGTTCTTAAAGCAGAGATTATTGATAATATAGATGACAGGAAATTACTTACAAAACCTACCGAGGAAAAAATTGAACAAGAAAGAAAAGATAGGAAGAGATCTGAGAAACTATTCATGAAGGAATAGTTTATTAAAATATTAAAAGGACAGATTTAAAAGAATCGGTCCTTTTTTTTATTTCATTAATTTTCTCAATAGCAACACAAATTTATTAATATCATCAAGTTGTGTATCAAATGAGGTCATCCATCTAACTTCAGATTTATGTTCATCCCATATATAAAAAAAGAATTCTTCTTGTAATTTCGGGATTATTTCAAATGGAACAATTGCAAAAACGCCATTTGCCTCCACTTTCTGAGTTATCTGTATTTGTGGAAATTCTGCAACACTCTCCGCCAGGATCTTTGCCATTTTATTAGCATGTTCCGCATTCTTCTTCCAGAGATCATTAGAAAGAAGTGTTTCAAATTGCACAGCCATAAATCTCATTTTAGAAGCTAGTTGCATTCCCTGTTTACGGTAATATTTAAAATTCTCTGATATTTCCTTATTAAAAAATATTATTGCTTCTGCATTCATAGCACCATTCTTGGTCAAACCTAGAGAAAGAACATCCACACCAGCATCGGTAGTAATCTCACGGAGACTTCTATCTAGACCTACAGCAGCATTACAGAGCCTAGCTCCATCTATATGAACGAATATTCCATTCTCATGTGCATAATCAGTAATTTTTTTTATTTCATCTGGAGTATAAACAGTACCCATTTCTGTAACTTGAGCAATTGAGATTACTTTCGGTTGCGAATGATGTTCAAAATCAAATCCATGCATGTGATATTTTATTTTCTTGATTGTAAGTTTGCCATTATCGGTAGGAATAGAAAGCAGCTTACATCCGGTAAACTTTTCCGGGGCTCCACATTCATCAACGTTTATGTGAGCCGTCTCTGCACATATAATTGAGTTATATGATTCCGTTAACATCTTTAACGCAAGCACATTTGAACCGGTACCATTGAATGTAAAATAGATATCAATCTCTTTACCAAAATGTTCTTTGATCTTGATAATTGCATTTTGTGTGTAAATATCATCGCCATATGCAATACAATGCCCAATATTTGCATTTTGCATCGCCGTTAATACATCTGGATGAATTCCAGCATTATTATCACTGGCAAAACCACGCTTCAGTTCATCTCTCATAACATTTCATTCTTTTGTATATTTTATCTTTTAATATTATTCTCTATATTTTTGTCAAATTGCAAATAAAAAAGCACCACAAAATTTGCGGTGCTTTATTATAAAATTACTTATCTTAAGTTTGAACTACTATCTCTCTTTTAAT
>JAYEKK010000093.1:0-3812 GCA_034660955.1 Candidatus Cloacimonadota bacterium
TTCGTGGGCGGAGTATCTGTTTTTGGTAAGGATTCCAAACTGAAAAAAGTATTGAAAATGAGCGGAATAAAAAAAGAGGATGCGATATATATTGGTGATGAATTGCGTGATATTCAAGCTTCAAAGAAAGTTGGTATTCCTTGTGGATCTGTAACCTGGGGAGTTAATGATGCAGATGCCTTGGCAGCACTTTCTCCTGATGAAATGTTCTATGAAGTTGAGCAAATTCTACAGCGAGTTTGAGTTAAGCTAAATAAAAAACAAAAATTGCTAAAACAAGATTTCATCGAAACTTTTCATATTTATTCAGCACCAGAAATACAAAGGATCTTCCACGACCTTTTTGATGATCCAATTTTTGCAGGAATGACAAAAACCAATTAATTTTCTAAACTTTTTCCATTAAATCATCAAGATTAATAAGGTTTTTTTGAATATTATCTCTCTCAAAATGTAATACAGCTAATGTCGATTTATTGTCAGCTTTTCCATCACGCCATTGCTGTAAACCATTCAACACATAAGCATCTGAACCAACAGAATAAGCTACAAAAGCTTCATTTAATGTTTCGATATCTTTAATTGTCCATTCATCATAAATAAAACCACTTTGATAAAACTGCTGAGTGAAAAATTTCCCATAAAATTTATAATTTAATGTACAGTAAACTTGCTGGATATTGTTAGTTACTTGTTCAATACATTTTGTTAAACTTTGATCAGCTTTGATTAGCAAAACTATGTTTGCTTCTAATTCCTTTTTTACGTTTTTAACCATAAACCTTCTTCGTTTACTTATACTTAATTTTTCTTTAATATAGAAAAGAAATAGAGAAAAAATAAAACCTGAGATTGTTCCAATCATAGTTGCAACTAATTGTTCATAAAAATTCATAACTCCCCCTCATATTAATTAAGTAAATAAATTACATTAAATTTTCAATCAGTATTAAAGCAATATCAGAATTTATCTGTCAAATTCTTTCCCAAACTCAATCACTTAACCGTATGCTTTAATTCAAGATCAATTCGATCTTTTAAGAATATTTTAATCAATGATTGATAAGGTACATCCCTTTTATTTGCGATCATTTTTATTTCATCTAAAACAAGTTCAGGAAGTCGCAAGGAAATAGTTTTAGTTGATGGTTTTAATTTTGAGAATGTAACTTTTTCTGCCTTTTTCCAATTTATATATTTAGACGAATCTGCCTTTGCCCAGAATTCTCTTTCTTCCGTTTCATTTTTAAATTTTGGAATATTTTTAAGTTTACTCATAATATACTTCCTTCTCTTTTTTATTCATATCTCGTGCAGAAATCACTCGGATTAACTTATTTCTAATTGTAAGGACAATAAATAATAATCGCTCTGTATCAGTTTTACCAAGTACAAACCAGCGTTTCTCTTTTAGTGAATGTTTCTCATCTTCAGCAACAATTAACGGTTCATTGAAAAACACCTGTTCACATTCACTTCGTGCTACTTGATGACGAATCCAGTTTTTCTCTGAATTACCTTCATCCCATTCAAATCCTTCACAATTTATTAGTAATTCATTCATACATTTGTATATTTCTGTCATATACATTTAGTGTCAATATTTTTTTAATTTTAATAATATTGAGTTCATTCTAAAAAGGTTGTGATTAGAATTAACCACCAACTTAAGTTGGTGGTCAATGAGACACAAACTCAATCACTTTCTTCGCACTAATTTTCACATCATCTCCATCAAGTTTGAGTGGAAGAACAGTCTGCCCTTTTCTTTTAGAAAGTCCGTAAGTGTAAGTTTTATCATAATAATCTAAAATGATATCGGTAGCGTTATAATAATCTTCTTGTTCAATTGCTTCTATTGCCAGTTTAGTATTTAATCCGCCCAATCTGCGGGAAATATTATTTATAGAATTTATCAATTCATCTTTATTGAAATTAGCATAATCTTTTATAAGCCGGTTAATGCGATTATCTTTAGAAACTTCTATTTTGATTACAGTTGTATTTCTTATTTGTGTGAATAATTCATCAGGGATTTTCACTCTTCCTATCATTCTGCTTTCATCTTCCAGCCAGATATTTTGTTCCGTATCAAATCTATTTAATTGTGCCGTAAGGTCATTCTCAAATTGTTGTGTTGTGGGTTGGTCATTCTGTCCAAGAGCTCCAAATGCAGAACCTTTATGATTGGCGATTCCTTCCAGATCGAGCACTTGTTTGTTTACTTTATTAATTTCTTTCAGGATCTCAGTTTTTCCACTTCCCGTCATGCCACCAATAACGATGAGCTTATATTTTAATTTAAAGGAATCGATTACAAAATTACGATATGCTTTATATCCACCTTGTAAACGGTAAACTTCCTTCCCGACAGTTTGGAAGAGGTGCCCCATTCCTTCGCTGCGAAATCCACCACGCCAGCAATAAATGCAAATTTTTTTCGATGGAACTAATCTCTGCAATTCATCGAGATATTGGTCTGCTTTTTCTGCAATAAATTCCAATGCTTTTGCAATAGCTGTATCACGACTTTCCTGTTTGTATTTTGTGCCAACAACAGCACGCTCTTCATTAGAAAAAAGGGGAATGTTTATCGCACCTGTTATATGCCCGTCACTAAATTCGGCTGGAGTGCGTACATCAATAATTGGCAGATCTTTTGAAACTTTTATGAATTCATGAATTTCTAATGTCTTCAATATAATCTCACGTTAGTAGTTGAATTTCTTCTCAACCTCAGTCCTTCGACTTTGCTCCAGTCTTCGCAAAGCTATGACATGACAAGCAGGATGACACAAGCTTTGGCTGTAAGATATGGAGACAGATCATTTTACTAATATTTCTTTAAGAACTTCTAAACGACCTTCCGGTGCATCGGGAGCATCAGCATAAGGCTTTATTCCCAGCAATTCACAGATAAAGGGATAGACATGGATATTTTCAAATGTTCCGATCTTGTAATTAGATTTTATCCGTGGTCCCATAGCATAGAATATTCCGTGCATATTTTTTACTTCCGGATCATAACCATGAGTACCGTTGGATTTGTATTCTTCCGCTTTTGTTAAGATCAGCCAGCCCTCATCTGCAACTAACACGAAATCACCGGTATTCCTGTTAACAAAATGATATCTCTCCGGAACTTCATCACATTTGTAAGTTGTAAGATGTTCAACACTTTTTAACTGGTTATTCATTTGGTCGATCAAGATATCATTTTCTTCTTTTAAATGGACTTGCAAAACGGGTCCGCCACCATAGCTGAGAAGTGCATCCATATCTGGAACATGATCATCCAAATATATTATCTGTTCTTGGCTTATTGTAGTCATTCCATGGTCGCTGACCAAAACCAGATTGATTTTATCCGCAATATCCAGGTTTTTTATTCCATCTAGAATGTATCCCAAAATATCATCCATTCTTTTTATGATTGGTATAATACCAGGATTTTCGGGTCCAAATTTATGCCCACCAGAATCAGGTTCATCAAAATACAGCATAACTAGATGAGGTCTTTTACCTTCCGGTAACTGCAGCCAGCTCATCACAGAATCAACACGAGCTAAGTAAGGGAAGTTATGATCGTAAGCTTTAACAATTGAAGGCAGATATCCTTTTATGGGTGCTTCTGATCCAACCCAAAAGTAGGAAGCAGCTATCATATTCTGGCGTTCCGCAGTCACCCAGATCGGTTCTGCTCTATACCATTTTGCATCCCGAACTTTAGATTTATCAGCAATTTGGTAAACTTCCTTAAATTTGTTATCATAAAATTTATTCGCAGTTATCATGTTGGTTGCAGCATAAGC
>JAYEKK010000094.1:0-3771 GCA_034660955.1 Candidatus Cloacimonadota bacterium
TTTGAAATTCTTGTTGAATGATAGTTTATGACGGGAAAATTCCCGTTCGCATAATTCCTTTCCCAGTTCAATGCTCCGCCGTTCCTCCTCCTTCTTTATCCAATGGCGAATTTTACTGCGCGCTTTGTTGGATTAAAAGTCTTTTATGATCAAATATATTCCACTTAACCAAAACATTTTGCATGAGGCTTTAAATGAACTGGATTCCGGCAAATGCTTACTGCTCTTCCCTACTCGCAAAAGTAAACAAGAGGCACAGAAATTATATCAACCGGATTGGGATTTTTACGAACATAAATTCCTCACAATGGACGAATGGAAAGAAGAAATATTCCATTCTAAACTACCAATATTAAAAGAAGAAAAACGAACTTTGATGTTTTATAGAGCACTCTCAAAAGAGAACAAAGATTTTTTCAGGATTAAAACCTATTTTCAATCGATTGAGCTTGCTAACAACTTTTTCAGCTTTTGGGAAGAGATTGCTGAGGAGATGATCTCCGAAGATGACATCGATGAAGTTCTCTTTTCTAAAAATACTGCAAATGACTGGCAGCATAATACTTTTCAACAACTTCTTCAGATCAAAGAACAATATTTCAAACTTTTACGCAAAGAACAGTTTTCTGATACAATTTTTCTGCATGAAATCAATGATATACAATTCGAATTAAACTTTGATAAGATCGTTGTTGTGAATCAGTTTTATTTTACAGAACTTGAGAAAAATATTCTGCATAAGTTTGATGAAAAAGTGGTGATATATTTACAGATCCCACCCAAATTCTATAATGAAGAAGATTTGACATTCAAAGAGAATTTTGATGCTGGTGTTTTGCAATCAGTCCTAAAACAAAAGGTTAGAGTCATTACATCATCAGAACAATTTCAGATGATTGGAGATCTACTTTCTACCATCGACCTACAACAGAAAAATACGATCATAGATTTCAAGTTCAATTCCCGTTCTTATGCTGGTTTTCTATCACGAGAGTATTATTCAATCTCCAACAATCTGCCATTTTCAGGAACAAGTTTATTCAGATTCTTCCAAACTTTACAGGATCTTCTTCATTCAATTGTCTGGGAAGGAACTCCCTTTTTGTTATCTCTTCAGGAATTGTTGAATGCTGCACTCTCAGATGATTTTTTAGAAGTTTTTGAGAACGATAAAAACAAACATGAGCAAATAAGAACATTCCTCTTTAAATGCATTGATAACGATATTCAGTATCTCGATCTTGATTATTTCACAAAACATGAAGAGAAATTCAGAGATGTATTTAAGAAAATTTTCAATCTTATTGTAGAGGTTAGAAAAATTGATAGTATCACTGCTCTCATCAATTTTATCGAAAATCATATTAACATAGAGAAATTAACTGAAAATAAAAACGCAAAAACTGATATTCTAAAAGTATTTTATGAGCTTCTTTCAGATTTCGCTTCTATCGAACAGATCGAACTTATTGCCAATTGGAACCAGATCTTCCCACGTAATATCTCAGTAAATTTATGGCAGTTATTTCTGGATTATATGAAACCAAAACAAATCAAATACTCTTTGAAAAATCAATTTGATAATCGAGTTCAGGTCACTTCATTACAAGATACCAGAAACCTGCATTTTGAAAATGTTTATGTTCTAAATGCTATTGAGGGAATACTTCCTGCTACAAAACATATTCAATTTTTATTCTCTGAAAATCAAAGAAAAAAACTCTCGCTTAAAACGTATGAAGACATCAAACTTCGTGATAAATATTATTTCTATCGTCTTCTTGCAACCTCCCATAACGTAACAGTTTTTACACGTACAAATTTGGAAGAGAATATTGAAGTAAGTTCTTTCATTGAAGAATTAAAATTATTTGACCTGATCGATGAAGTTGAGCTTCCTGAGGCTGATTTGTATCAACAAATCTTTACTGCAATTCTAAAAGATAATGGTCATCCTCTTCCCAATCAAAACGAAATTTCTGCTGATTTTTTTTCCATTCCATTTGATAAAGCCGATCTGAATAATAATGAGTTCCCCTTAAGTTTTTACAAATGGGAAAAACTAAAGAAAGATCCGTTTGCATTTTATCTTGAATTTATTACAGATTTGAAAAAACGTGATCCTCTTCTATCTCAAGATTTCAGCAATAAACTCATCGGAACGATCTCGCACAGCGTTTTCACAAAAATCTGGGAACGCTTGATCGAGGTCTATCACGGAAATAAAATGCATCATAATTTTGTATTTAACACCAAACAATACGTAGATCAGGCAATTGAACATTTTATCAAATACAAAATGAAATACATCTCTCCTCATAATTACTCAGAGAATTATTTCAGGAATATATTTATTCCGATCTTAAAAGATGGAATTGCCAATTTCTTCTATCGATTGCATAATGATCTCAAATTTACCGATGAGCATATCACTGTTTTTCCTGAAACAGGTAAAACCGAGCAGAAAAAGTTTTTCAAACTCGATGACATTGAAATTTCTCTGCGTGGAAGAGCTGACCTTCGCATTCATTCTGCTAAAGATATTCCTCACATCTTTGATTATAAAACCGGAAGTATGAATGCAGGCAAAATCAAACGCTATAATGAACAGTTACAATTTTATGAGTTCATCAGTTATTTAATCGATTCTCCTGAAATTGAGCAGAAGATCCAATCACATCTTTTCTTCGTTGAGCAAAAGATAATGACTGAGCTTACTAAACGAATCGATTTGAAAGATACAATACAAGAAGTACTTCAAAATATCATTGAAAGTGGTTTTGCGCTTGCAGACAAGAAAGATACTTATGAAGATATTGAAATAACACGGCGAGACTTGAAGATGAAAACGGAGACTCAGTAATGAGCTTACTTAAAAAATATGTGAATAGAAATATGTCAGTTAAATCATCCAATATTGGGAAACCGATGAATCGGTTACAATTTGCTATCATCTTATTAACCACCAACTTAAGTTGGTGGTTAATGAAAAAGAATAATACAATAACCGTTTTAACGGTTTACAAATATCACGAATTGGTTTATTAGAGTGGACTCAACAATGAAATCTTTTTATTCTTACCCAAAACCTGCACAATATCTCTCGTTCCCAAAGCCCTCTTTGGGAACGGAAATTCCTACATTACCAATCAGGGGATTGATAACGATATGAAGGTATATCTATGAAATCTTTGTTGATACGCGCCAGTGCCGGAACCGGAAAGACATATCGTCTTTCTTTGGAATTTATTAATCTACTTTTAAAATACAGAATTGATTTCGAAGAAATACTCGTGATCACATTCACCCGAAAAGCAACTGCTGAGATCCGAGAAAGAATATTTGAACATCTTCACAATATTGTTAATAACACAAAAGAAGGAAAAGAGATTATTCGTAGCTTGCAGATGGATATCAATCCTGACCTAAAATTCAACTCTGAAGATATTGAATTTCTAAAAGACACTTACCAAAAGATGCTGACCAATAAATCTATTGTGAATGTCAGTACGATCGATTCCTTTATTAATGCAATCTTCAGTGGTGTCATTGCACCATATCATAATTTTGTAGAGTTCAAACTTGATAACAATATTAATGATGAATACTTGCCTGAGATCTTTGAATATATTCTTAAAGATGACAAATTGGATTATTATAAAAATATTTTTCTGAATGCAAAACAGCGAAATCTTGAATCATTTGATCAATTTATCAAAGATATAATAAATTACAGGTGGTTGTTCGAGTTTATTGATCGATCAAAATATT
>JAYEKK010000095.1:0-3734 GCA_034660955.1 Candidatus Cloacimonadota bacterium
GTGCCTCTTGTTTACTTTTGCGAGTAGGGAAGAGCAGTAAGCATTTGCCGGAATCCAGTTCATTTAAAGCCTCATGCAAAATGTTTTTGGTTAAGTGGAATATATTTGATCATAAAAGACTTTTAATCCAGGTTAGAAGTAAGATTATTAGAAGAGCTGGAAGCATGTTCAGTACTCTGATCTGTTTGATCTCTAAAATACGCAGACCTAGTCCAATAAGTAGAATACCACCAACTGAAGAAATATTATTAATATAGACCAAACTGAAATAATCTCCAAAAAAAGAGGTAAGTAAAGTGAGTCCACCTTGATAAATAAATAGCGGAATTACAGAGAACATTACACCGATTCCCAAGGCAGAAGAGAGAGCAATAGAACCGAATCCATCCATGATCGCTTTGGTAAGCAGCAGGTTTGGTTTTCCGCCTAATCCTTCTTCAATCGCTCCTAGGATAGTCATGGAACCCATGCAGAAAAGCAGGAAAGCTGTTACTAAACCTTCTGAGAATTTATCATTTTTGGATTTCAATTTGGTTTTTAACTTTTTACCAAGTCCATCCATCCACAATTCTATGTTGAGAGCTTCTCCAATGAGGGACCCGGAGATCAAGCTGAGTACGATGATTAAATATGCATCTGATTTGAGAGCTATTGCAATTCCCAGAAAGATAGTAAAAATACCAATTCCTTGGAAAGCAACTTCAGTGAAACGTTTGGAGAGTCGTGTATGCAGGATCAAACCAATAATACTGCCTATTATTATTGTGCCTACGTTTATTATTGTTCCAGTCATTTTTCTCTCTTACTAAATCTCTCCTTAAGAACTTTCCAGTTCGTAAGGTAATAACTTAAGCAGCTTCTGCTGCCTTCTTGCACAGACAAGAGTGTCTGTGCTACATTTTACCCTAATAATAATTTAAGCATTTTCATCATCATCTTACGTTTGCCGAATTTCTCTTTGAGTATTTTTATATAAAGAGCTGCCATATTTTTAGGAGGAATAGTCTCTTTTTCTTTTTTGATAAGTTTCATTGCTATGGTAGGACAAGTAGTAACACATAAACCGCATCCAATACATCGTTCCAGATCAATAACAGCTTTTTTGTGCTGAACTACTATTGCTTCCATTTGACAGCGTTTAATGCAAATTCCGCAGCCGGTACAATTATCAATATCTACTTTTGCAAAATAATTTGTAGCAAATAATCGGGCAGGATTAGGGAATTGTTTAGCAGCTCTTAACACTCCGCAACAACAACCGCAACAAATACAAATGCAAAAGGGTTCCATTGTGTTTCCGGGTTGCAGTACCATTCCTTCCTTTTCAGCTCTATCTAATATTGCCAGGCATTCTTTTTTGGAAATCTCTCTGGCTTGTTCACGCTCGGCATAACTTTTACTGCCGAACATCAAACATACTTCGATGTCATCAGTTTGTTTACAAGGATTTCCAAGCAGAGCTTCTCCCTGCTTGCAGATGCAGTTTGCCACCTGGATCGGTTTTTCTACATTTTGCACATATAAACGCATATCGTCATAAGTAGCAATTTTATGTTCTGGTAATAGTGCCTTTGAGTGAGGACTTGTTCGCAGTTGAGGAATAGCGGTTTTATGAAATTCTTCAGCAAATGCTTCATCAAAATATTTATTCATGTTTTCCACAAATTCTTTGGTGAGGTGATCTACATGATATTCGAACATTCCGATTGCCAGCATAGCATTAGAGTAGCGGAATGAACCTATTTTACCAGAACGCTCCAGACAACCATTCATGAACATTTGGTGGAGATGAGTGCCAATTTCCTGTTCTGTCATCTCAATTTGGAAACGATCGATTAATCTTTGCCTAACTTTAGCAGGTGTTTTAGGTGCCAGATTTAAGCAGGAAGCAATTTTTGCTTGTAATGGCGTGAAGAAGAATTTAAGAATTTTAATTTCTACACCAGATTTACTGGCAGGAAAACCAATTGGAAAATTATCGAGATGTTGTTGCAATTTGCGGTAGATGCTTTCATCATTTGAATTATTCATATCTATTCCTCTGGGTTTTTAAACTTTAAATTCACAATAAGAATAAAAATGCAAAGCGCAAGATCTAAAATACCGATAACAAGAGGAATAATGATCGTGAGCAAGATAGCACCGAGTGATGTAGCATCGGTATTTGCAGAAAACGCAATATAGTAACCAATAGCCAAAACCAATAAACTTCCCAGGAAAAATATTCCAAAGAAGATTAGAAGAGTGATAAGTGTTACTAAAAAATTATAAAGGATTAGATTTTTCTCTAGTATGTTTTTTAATAGTTTTTCCAGAAAATTCATATCAATTCCTTTATTTTATTCCTTTCGCAAAAATATTTTGTGAATTCAATAATGCAAGTTGTTTTATTTATAATTCTTTCAAAATGATTTCTGCATAAAAGAGTGTCTTTGTCATCCTGCTTGCCAAGCCGAAGCTGGAGAAGGCTGGACGAATCTTGCACCCCAAGCTATTCAACGGGGCAGGCGTTGTTCGTAGAAAGGATCTCAGCTTATAATGAGACTTGTCCGGCTCAGACGGATTCTTCGTCGAATGCCTTTGTAAGTTCTTCCTCAGAAAGACATAAATTTTCCAATTTTGCAGAATCCTTAATTCTCTCTTAATTTAATGGAGAATAATTTAGATTGCTTTGGTCAATTCAGGATAATTATTTCTTACAGAATTTACATCATTTGAAACAGGATGAAAAAGTATTTCTTCACTCGGATAAGATATCAGAAGTTTTTGCAGAATATTACCATTATTCTCTGTTAACCACGTTTCTTCATGTTCTTTTTGTAGAATAACCGGCATACGAGGATGAATGGTTTTTAGCTTTTCGTTGGGGCAAGTTGTAATAATGGAACATGAGAAAATTTGCTTTCCAGCGGGAGATTTCCAAATCTCCCAGATACCTGCAAATGAGAATAACTCTCTGTCTTTCAAATTTATATAAAAAGGTTGCTTATCTTTCTTTCTCCATTCATAAAATCCATTTGCAGGGATGAGACAACGTCTCTGCTGGAAAGCATATTTAAAACTCGGTTTTTCTGCAATAGTTTCACCTCTAGTATTGATAAGTTTATTACCAACTGTCTCATCTTTTGCCCAGAAAGGAATGAGACCCCATTTACATGATTTCAAAATGTTATGCTGATTTTTGTTTATTATTATAGGAATTTCCTGTCCGGGTGCAACGTTGTAATTTGCTTCTATTTCACCGATCTCATTTAATAGGTCTGCATAATCTTTAATTGCCTGAAAACTACTGTAGAGTGCAAATCTTCCACACATTGATCCTCCTAAATACAGTCTATTTCATATTACCGGCATCTCAGATCTAAAAAAAGTAAAAATCTCTTGTTCATCACTTTTATCATTTTTCCACACAAGATTTGAAACACTCAAACCCAAAAGCCGGATTTTACATTTAGGTCCCAAAGTTTCCAGCAGTAACTTTCTTCCCAGATGATTGATCACTTCATCTTTATCAAACGGGATATCAAGTGTTTTACTTCTGCTCACAAGATCGAAATTTGCATATTTGATTTTCAGTGTCAAAGTTTTTGCCTTGAATTTTCTTTCCTGCATCTGTTTACTTACCTTCTCACCGAGTTTGTAAAGAATCTCCACCATTTTACTCACATCACTTATATCCTTAGCAAATGTACGTTCATGTCCCAAAGATTTTCTAATTCTCTCTGTAGTCACTT
>JAYEKK010000096.1:0-3718 GCA_034660955.1 Candidatus Cloacimonadota bacterium
ACCAGAGAATAAGTTCAAATATGCAGGTCAAGAAAAAGTAAGTAAATACAAAAACCTTGCAAGGGTTTCTCTCAGAATTTCTTCCAGATTAACCCTTTCAAGGTTTACCTGCCTTTGGCTGGTTTCTTTCAATTTTCTTCATTCACAATCCAACCTTGAAATTGTTAACTTCAAAGATTATCTGGAAGAAACGATTTCAAGGTCTCCTATTCACTAACCCTGAAATTGCTAAGTGTAAGATTTCCTTGAAAGAAACGATTGCAGGGTTTCCCATCTAATAGCCCTTTCAAGGTTGATTTATCTGTAAAACAATTTTGTGCTTAAATCGTATTCATTTTTGCAATCGCATTTTCTGCTGCTTTAATTAGCACATATTTTGTAGGAGCTGATGTGAGAAGTGGATGTGTGCCGATCTGAAATGAAATTAGTTCGTAAACAGTTACACTTTTTTGAATTGCTAGACCAATAGTATTGATAAGTTCTCCAGTTGATTTTCCACCACAAATTTCTCCACCGATAATTGAGCCGTTTTTAGGTGAAACAATTAACTTAACAAACAATTTAGAAGTACCAGGCAGTGTTCCAGGATGTCTATCGACATCTTCAAATTTACCAACGATATAATGGATATTTTCATTATGTGCAGTTTGTTCAATAGCTCCTGCCGAAGCAAATGCAACATTATTTATCTCTGTTGAAAATATTGCAATTGTACCCTGAAAATTACGCAATAAATTAATATGATAAAGATTATATCCCAAAATTCTGGCTTCAGCAGTGGCTGTGGAAGCCAACATCACACTATCTGTTCTACCAGTGATAAAACCAATAGCAGCTGAACAATCTCCTACTGCAAAAATATCTTTTATTCCAGTTCGCATATAACGATCAACATCTATAGCTCCATTATCATTAAGTCTCAATCCGCAATGTCGTGCTAGACTGGAATTTGGTTTATAGCCAATGGAAGCTATAATTAGATCTGCTTTAATTTCAGTTCCATCATCTAAAAGAACAGCTCTTACTTGATTTTTTTCACCTAAGATTTTCTCCACTTTCTTGTTTGTGTAGAGATTTATATTAGTATTACGAATTGCTTTATCTGCCCGGGCTGCCACGTCTTCTGAAAAAGCATAGTAAAGACAGAACTTTTCCATTTCTATCAGCGAAACTTCTTTATCTGAATGTTTAGCTGAATGCTTAGCTAATTGTTCTGCAACTTCTACTCCAATGAAGCCACCGCCAATCACAACAATATTTTTAGCCTTGTCGGTCTTTGCTTTCAATGTTTCAATATAGTCATATTTTTTTAAAATATACTCTACACCTTCTAGATTATAGCCCTCAATAAAAGTAGGAATCACAGGAACAGAGCCGGTAGCAAAAACAAGTTTATCGAATTGAAAATCTAATCCTTTTTCAGTCGATAGAATTTTATTTTTAATATCAATTTTTCTAACATAATCAATTAATAGTTCTCCACCAGCATCGATAAATGATTTAGGTCCCATAGCATTCTGAGAAATATCATCTAACTCATGGAAAACATAAGGTATTCCACAAGGAACTAATTCTTTTTCTTCTCCCTTGATCATTAAAAAACTTTTCTCTGGATTTTGTTTTTTACCTGTTACTCCAGTGATTATCCCGGAAGGTCCTCCACCGATAATAATTACATCATAATTTTTCATTTTGAACTCCTCTTTTTTTAATCATTCTCATTCTAAATTAGTTACCTTTTTAAAAGCTATCAGTTAATTCTCGTTAAATGGAATTGGGTCAAATCCTTCCCAAACTATTTTACGAAAATTGATCGGGTCAGTATTTCCTTCAGTATTTATAAGCAAAACTTGAGATTCTTTATCCAACTTCAATATCTCTTTTAATGATTTTAATTCAGAATTTTCCATGATTTCCATTAATGTACTTAAGGTAACAGCTCCCGATTCTCCTGAAACAATAAACGGATCTTCTTTTAATGGAACTGCATAAACCCTCATACCTTTTGCTGCAATGTAATCTGGCACAGAAATAAAACAATCTACCGCTTCACTAAGAATTTGCCATGCTATCGGACTAGGATCACCACATGCCAATCCTGCCATTATAGTATCTAATTTCCCTGGAAAATTATGTGGTTTTCCATCATTCTTATCCATCGATACAAATAGGCAGGATGCTTTATCCGGTTCTACAACGATACTAATTGGAGCTTTTCCCCCCAATAAACTTTTGTAATGTCCAATCATTGAAGCAGCAAGAGCTCCTACCCCAGCTTGTACAAAAATGTGGGTTGGACTAATTAATCCCTGCGCTGCAAATTGTTCCTGAATTTCCGAAATCATAGTAGTATAACCCTGCATGATCCAGGTAGGAATTTCTTGATACCCAGGCCAGGAAGTATCTGAAATTATCTCCCAATTATTTTGTTGAGCATCCATATTTATTTGATCAACCGCATCATCGTAAGTTCCATTAATAATTTTTACTTCTGCACCATAACTGCGTATTGCATCAATACGAGGTTGCGAAGTTTCCTCATGAACATAGATTACTGATTTATGACCAAGCTTGTCTGCTGCCCATGCAACTCCTCTTCCGTGGTTGCCATCAGTAGCTGTAGCAAAAGTAATATGACCTGTTTTCTTTCTAAATTCAGGAGAAATTAACTGTTTGTAACTTAGCTCTCCATTTATTAATCCTGCTTTCTTTTTAAGAAAGCGATAAATTGCATAAGAACCACCAAGTACTTTAAAAGAATTTAAGTTGAGCCTGCTTGATTCATCCTTTACCCAAATTCCTCCAAGCTGGAACATCTCTGCCAGATTTGATAAATTTTTGAGTGGAGATATTTTATATCCAGGAATTTCACGATGAAATGATCGTGTTATAGAGTTTATTTTCTTAGGAAAAAGTTCATTACATTTTATGTGTTCTCCATAATCAGGATGTTGATTTGATAACCATTTGATCTTATTTTTCACAGTAACTCCTTTTTAAACTAATCCTTTTTAATGAGATTCCTTTTTAACATTAAGATAAATGGAATTGATGCAATCGAGATGATGGCACAGATCTTATAAGTTAATATCAATCCATAACTATCACCTAAAAAGCCAATCAGTAGAACCATGAGCGAACTAACTCCAAAACTTATCGTCATATAAATTCCATTGATGAATGCCGGATGCTCGGAATCGGTGTCTTGTACAAGCGCCAGTAGAACCGGTCCGGAAGCAAAGAGGAAAAATCCCATAATGATAAGAAGCGGGATCATAAAGCTTCCATTTAATGAAATAAATAACCACATTAAGATCGGGTTAGCAATTGAGGCAATTAGAAGTGTGTTTTTTCTTCCGATTTTATCCGAGATAGGTCCTGCAAAAAATGTACCGATCGCTCCAGAAAATTGAAGTACAGCAAGAGATATTCCTGCTAACCATAATGTATTCCCCTGTTGTGTAAGAAATGTGGGAAGGTAGAGTGTGAGTGCCAATTTCATTGCAGCCCTGAAAATTGTAATTCCCGAAATTATCACGAAAAAAGGTATAAGTTTTTTAAATGTTTCTTTAGCTCCAGTCTCTTTTTTCTTCTTTTGGAAATCCTTATTAATGTTAATGTTCTTAAGTTTAAAATAGAGAATGATGGATGCAATAATTCCTAATGGCATTACGCGCCAGGAACCTTCTAACCCCCACCAGGAAATTGCTGCTGTAAT
>JAYEKK010000097.1:0-3702 GCA_034660955.1 Candidatus Cloacimonadota bacterium
CCCAAAGAACTGAAAGAAATGGGTTTTGCCTATTACGGAATAGGACGTAGTAAGTAGTAGGGAGTAAGTAGTAGGGAGTAAGTAGTAGGGAGTAAGTAGTAGGGAGTAAGTAGTAGGGAGTAAGTAAGAAGAAATGAAAGAATACAGAGGTTTTCGCGATTTAATCGTTTATCAAAAAGCATATAAATTAGCTTTAGAAATTTTCAAAATAACCAAATCTTTTCCAAAGGAAGAAAAGTATTCTTTAACAGATCAAATTCGACGTTCATCAAGGTCGGTTCCAGCTAACTTAAGTGAAGCTTGGGCAAAAAGAAAATATGTTAAAGTGTTTGTAAATAAATTGAGTGATTGCCTGGGAGAAGCTTCGGAAACAGAAGTATGGCTTGATATGTCATACGACTTAGAATATATAACTAAAGCTGACCATATTAGACTAATCGAAGATGATATAGAAATCGAAAAAATGTTAAGTAGTATGATTAATAACCCCGAGAAATTTTGTTATAAGAAATAGAATCTTCTACTTACTATTTACTACATACTTTTTTATAATACAAATTTTACATCAGTAACAATCAGTGTATATCAGTGGTGAATTAAAAGGAAAAATAAATGAAAATACTAATAACAGGTGCTGCTGGCTTTATCGGATCACATCTTTGTGAAGCATTGGTAAAAGAACATGAAGTAGTCGGAATTGATAATTTCTGTGATTTCTATGATATTAAGATCAAAAGGAACAATTTAAAAGGACTAGCACAATTCGATAACTTCCAGATCATCAAAGCAGATATCCGCAGTAAGAGTGAGCTGGAAGATGTTTTCAGCCATTATAAATTCGATCTGATCATTCATCTGGCTGCTATGGCCGGAGTGCGACCTTCCATTGCTGATCCTGTCCTTTATACTGAAGTCAATATCAATGGGACAGTAAATCTTTTGGAACAGTGTAAAAAGCAAAACATAAAAAAATTCATCTTTGCTTCCTCTTCTTCTGTTTATGGGAACAACAAAAAGGTCCCTTTTGCTGAAACTGACCCGGTAGATCTTCCCATCTCACCCTATGCCTCTACCAAAAAAGCGGGGGAGCTTATCTGCCATACCTATCATCATCTGGAAAATATCTCCATGGCAATACTCCGGTTCTTCACTGTTTACGGACCCAGACAGCGTCCCGACCTGGCAATTCATAAATTTGCCCGGAGAATTCTAGCCGGTGAAGTGATCCCTGTTTTTGGAGATGGTTCCACCCAGCGAGATTACACCTATATAGATGATATTATTGACGGGGTATTAAGATCGGTAAATTATGTGGAGACGGGTTGTCATTATGAAATATTCAATCTGGGTGAATCGCAGACCATCTCACTTTCCAAGATGATAAAAACGATTGAAAAAGCTCTGGATAAAAGTGCCAGGATGGAAGTTTTGCCGCCGCAGCCCGGTGATGTAGATCAAACTTTTGCCGATATCTCCAAAGCTAAAAAAATATTGGGATTTAACCCGAAAACCAAGTTCAAAACAGGTGTGGATAAATTTATTGAATGGTTAAAGGTGAATTAAACATATCATCATCCTGCCTGCCGTGGCGAAGCTAGCGAAGATTGGACGTGTCTCTCACCCCAAGCTATTCAGCGGGGCAGGCGTTGCTCTACGCCCAAGGCGTACAAGTCTTAAGGAAGAATAGATTATACAGAACAAAATTTTACCGGTGAAAATTAATTCACCGGTTTTTTTATCTCTTCGATCTTATCAAAAATAATTTGACACACTCATTTCATCTGACAATTTCATCTACATCAAGAAAGGGAGAAGATAAATCTATGCTGATCACATTTAGAAATCGTTGTCCCAGATGTAACGGATTAAGCCGTAAACGTCTGCAAAGATCACCCTGGATGCGTTTTATCATTAATACTAGACTTTATCGGTGTATGAGTTGTAAGGCAGTATATCTCAATATTTTTATTAAAAACCCTTTTAAGAAAAAAAACTAATTGACTAATCTAAACGAAGTTAGCAACTTTGTACTGTAAACTTTTAAAAAAGAAAAAATGTTAAAGAAATATCAAATCAGAACTACGAGCTAAGCATTTTATTGTTAAAAAAAACAAAGGAGGAGGAATTATGAGTTTTCGTACACCAAGCATTAACACAGTTTCAATATCCGGAAATATTGTCCGTGATGCAGAAATTAACCATGTGGGTGAAGCTAACACGCCCGTAACTACAATTACTGTAGCGCACAATCAGCGTTACAAAGCAAAAAGTGGAAAATGGCAGGAGACAGTTTCTTTCATCGATGTGGAGATCTGGGGAGCATTAGCTGAAAGAGGAGATTACTACAAAAAGGGTGTTCCTGTAATTGTGGAAGGAGTCCTTAAATCCAACTCTTGGAAAGATAAGGAAAATAAGGGTCATTCCAAAGTCGTAGTTAGAGCCGCAAAAATTCATGTTCTGGTTTATCCGGATAAACCAGAAAAAGAGAAAGAAGAATAGAATTAATCTATTCTGAGAGTTAATAAAAGAGCCATCCAGCATTTGCCGGATGGCTCTTTTTAATAATTATCTATTTTCTAAAATTTATATCCAATACTAAAATGATGGGTTGCATCGATCGTGTGTGTATTGAATCCGTAATCAACTATGATGTTATACATATCAAATCTGGCGCCCATAGAGTAGCTTGTCGGCTCACTGCGTACTCCACAACGGAGATAGAGCATTTCAACAACTTTTACTTCAGTACCTGCATGGATTTCGGTTTTGGCATTCAAAGTTTTTTTAAGCTCCAATGAGGTTACTACATCTGTATAGGGATGGTAGGAAATCCCCATTGCCATTTTTTGAGGTAGATCATGGGCATTATCTTCACCCACGGACGGATTATTCAAATTAGTGATCGCAAAACCGATCTGGGTACGTTGATGCACTGTAGCCAGAGCTCCTAAGTTTATTCCGAAAGCAGGCTGCTCACCGAATCCGTCAATGGAGAGATGATACATATTAAGGGTATAGCCAATATCAAAATTGGAATGAATATCGTTTAAAATATTAAATGAATGTGATAACGCATAAATTTTTTCACTCATCAGATTCACATCCTGAAAATCGACATCCAACGATTGCATACCAATACCTAAGGTGCCGAATTTGCGGGGTAGTTGCATAGAGAAGGCAACCGTATTAAGTACCTGAAAATCATTATCAAACAATTTTGAATATCCGACAATAATACCATTTCCGGCACTGTGGAGTCCGGCTGGATTATAGAATATCGCATTGGCATCATCACTAATAGAGTAGTAAGCACCGCCCATAGCTCTGGCCCGCGGGGAGGGTTCGTAATCATCGAATATAGCTGCCAGGCTGGCAGTCAGTAGAACTAAACATAATGCTATTATTACTTTTCTCATAATCTTCCTCCCGTTATTTAAGCATAGATCCGATAACGATCGGAGCCTTTGCCGTCTTCTTATTTCCGTTGGTCGTATCTACCACTTCTAGATAACAGATATACAAGCCAAGCGGCAGCAGTTTATTCTCTCTGTCCTTACCGTTCCAATTATACTGGATGATCCCGGTTGAATTGGAAATGATTGTATTGACAAGAGTTCGCATCAGTTTCCCCTCCGCGTTATAGATCCTCAAGATCGCTTTATCACCGTTTTTAGAAGCAAATTCAATCAGGAAACTCTCACC
>JAYEKK010000098.1:0-3686 GCA_034660955.1 Candidatus Cloacimonadota bacterium
TCTCGGCGGCTACGCCGCCGAGAATCGCGGCGCTGACTTCGTCCAGCACCTTGTTCTGTCGCCTTGCGCCAGAACAAGGCACTGGACCCGGCTGCGCTTCTCGGAGCCTCAGGGTGCAAGCACCCTCAGGCTCCTGCGATGCTCGCGGGTCAGCGCCGCGATTATACATAAAGAGAGCAAATGAAATGAAAGAAGTTTTGAGACAATACAAAAATTTACTTATTCAGAAAAGATATAGCCAAAACACTCAAGACATATATTGCAGTTAGGGTGCATTTGAAAAAAGAATTTTTCGTTAATGAAAAAGATTGTATTTTTGAAGATTGTAACAATAGGAAAAATTGATAATGAACCGATTAAATGACATAAAAAACTGGAAAAATCAATTTGGATTGTTGCCAATTAACTTGTTTTCGTCAAATACAGAAAATAAGTATATCTTATTAAATGGTGGATATGGAGACTTTTGTGTTGATTTAAATTCCGATAAAAATCCTATTGATTATTATTCTTTTGCGTGGTCAAGTAATACTAAAAATTTTATCACTCTAAAAAACGAAGATGTATACCTATATAATTGGCTAAAAGAAAAAGAAGAAAAGTATTCAGTAAAGGTAGTTCAAGAAAACCTTACAAAGTTTTATGATTATTTATTAAAGGATTCTTACAGAAGCGAATTTGATATAACTCCTTTTATAATAGACATATATAGGCGATTGCGAGTTGAAACCGGAGAAGACAATGAAGGTATTAATGCTATTAATCAATTACTTCTATTATTAGTTGCAATTGAAAATGGAGATGATTTTAATAATATCAATTTAACGGATTGGGGATTGCAAGATAATATTACCCCTTTGCCTAATTTAGCTGAGTATATTCAAACACTAAAAAATGGAAGTAAATCTGTCAATGGAAATAAATTATACCCAAACGCTGATTTGATTTTACGCCATTCTGCCGGACAATTATTTCAAGAAGCCCAAAAGGAAGCTATCTTTTATAATAGGCAACTCGGTTTGTTTGGTGGATATCTCTCTGATTACGATTTAAAAACAAAATTATATTCCAGTTTACATTATACACCATCTTTTTTAGCTCGTAGTATTGTTGAATATTCTTTATCAAAATTAAATATAAACGAAAAAGATAATTTAAAAATTTTAGATCCAGCCTGCGGCAGTTCCGAATTTTTATTGGAGGTTTTAAAACAACTTAAATCATTAGGATATACCGGAAACGTAGAAATTAATGGTTGGGATATATCGGAAACAGCCATCAATATTTCAAAATTCCTTTTAAATTATGAAAAAAAAGAATGGGGCGAAAGATTAACAGTAAGCATTGAAAAGGTAGATAATTCATTGACAAAAAATTGGAATAATGAATTTGATTTAATTTTAATGAATCCACCTTTCCTTTCTTGGGAGTTGATGGGAAAATCAGATAGAGAAATCATATCGGAAATTTTAGGAGAATCTACAAGAAAAAAGCCAAATCTTGCAAGTGCATTTGTTTATAAATCCAAAAATCACTTAAAAGAAAATGGAATTATTGGGACTGTTATTCCTTCGTCAATTTTATTGATGGATTCATATAAAAAATTACGGGATAATATAAAAGAACAATTATCCTTACTTCTCGTTGGCAAGCTGGGAAATTATGTCTTTGAAGATGCTTTAACAGATGTAAGCATATTAGTTGGAAGAAAGCCAAAATCAAATGAAATGCCTTTATTACTTTGGTCAAAAAACGAAAAAGAAATTATTACAGAAGCATTTAGAGACTTGCGAAAAGTAAACTATGGCAATATTCCCTATATAAAAGAAAATAAATCATATAATATTTACATTCCCGATAAATATCCAGACAATGATAATTGGAAAGTAATCTCTTATAAAGAGCAAGAATTAAAGAAACATTTAGAAAAATTTGTCCTTTTAGGAGAATTAAAGGCTGTCACAGATATTTTTAATGTAAAACAAGGAGTTCGGACTGGTAACAATAAAGTTTTTAAAATTTCAAAACATTATTACGAACAATTATCTAAGAATGAAAAGAAATATTTTAGACCTGTTATTGATAATGAGTCTATAAAAAATGGCAAGATCAAAATTTTGAATTATGTTTGGTATCCTTATAACGCAGATGGTCTTGTCATTATGGCAGAACAAGAATTAGAAAATGAGGTGCCATATTTTTATCAAAATGTATTGCTACCTAACAAAGAACGACTCATTAATAGAGCAAGAAAAGATATAAATTCTTGGTGGATTTTAAGTGAACATAGAGCTTGGTTAAGGGAAAAAACAAAAAAAATAGTTTCAACAGAATTTGGGAAATCTGGTTCTTTTGCTTTTGACGAAAAAGGTGAATTTGTAGTTGAGCGTGGAAATGGTTGGATACCTAAAAAAGAATTTGAAAATATAAATTATTATTATTTCTATTTGTCTGTTTTTAATAGCCCATTTTTTGATAAACTTCTTTCGATTTATTCAAAAGAATTACTGAATGGTTATGATTTAGGAAAAAAATATACAGCTGATATCCCCATACCGGAAATTACTGAGAAATTAACGAACAGTTTTGTTTTTAATAAATTGGTTGATTTTGGGAAACAAATAAGTAGTGGTGAAATGTTTTATTTTGAAATCATAGATGATTATCTAAAAGAACATATTTACAAAGTATAGATTAGTATGGATAGAATAATTGCAGAATTAACAAAAGTTGGGAAGGATTATTTTGGCAACTCATTTCATTTCAATCAATCTACATATTTTTTTATTGCAAAAAGTGATTTTATGAGTTCTGCAATTAACAATAGAAAAAATGATGCTCAAAAAATAAATGCAATAAATTGGTTTGACGATTTATGGCTATTCATTGAAATAAAGTTTATTCAAAAGGTTAGCAAAAAGAGAATCATTCCAAATATTTTCTTTTCATTATCTGTTTTTCAAGGTGAGATATCAGATGAGAAAAAATTGCAACTTTTTAGGGCAGACTGGGATAACTATGATGAGTCTAATGATAAACATCCCCAACCACATTGGCATATTTATAGTAAAAAAGACGATGTAATAGCTGAAAACTTTAATGAAGAAATTGAACAAGCAGAAAATCCTTTTAATGAATTTATAGAAGACGGTAGAAATAAGGTATTAAATACTGATAGATTCCATTTTGCAATGAATGGTCAATGGTCGGACAATAACACAGATGTTCATTCAATTTCAGTCGATAGTGATTTAATAAATTGGTTTAAAGGACTTTTAAATCATTTGAAAAAGGAATTAGAATATGTGAAAGAGAAGTAACGCACCCTAACAATGTATATGAAAAATTGCCGAGATAGTAATAAAATCAAGCTTTATAGCCCGTATCAACTTCATCCTAAATTGAAAGATTTGAGCTTCGAAATCGGCAACTTTTCATATACTAAACGTTGAGAATATAAAAGGAAATTAAAAAAATGTATAACGAATAAGGTTAGATTGTGAGAGCGTAGCGAACCACAATCTGAACCGTTTGTTGGACAAGCCCGGTCTATATATAGAAACCTAAATTGAGCGATTCTGGAAATCGTCTCAACTCAGGCCAAGATATGGAGGAATTGAATCATACAGTGTGGCACGAACTAAAAAAAAGTAAAATTTGGCGAAAAAGTTAATCAGAATTTTGTA
>JAYEKK010000099.1:0-3677 GCA_034660955.1 Candidatus Cloacimonadota bacterium
AAATAATGAAACTGCCTGGTGGAATTTGACTGGAATCAATAATTTAAAAGCGCAGATCAGAAAGTTGAAATCTCAGTATAATATTGATGATAACAGGATTTACATCTCAGGTTTTTCTGATGGTGGTTCCGGTTCATTTCATCTCGCTTTAAATGCACCGGATGACTTTGCAGCATTTTATCCTCTCAATGGTATGATCTCGGTAGGGAGTTCTGTTACCCAAATTCCGGTATTTCTTCCAAACTTTAAGAATCGTTTTGTTTATGCAATTAATACCGATAAAGATGGACTTTATCCAGCCAAGAAAATGCGGAATTTTATTAAACTTTCTTTAGAAGCTAATGCTGATATATTTTATAAAGAATATTGGGGATTTGGCCATACATTTGAATATGCAGATAAAGAACTTCCAAAAATCTTTGAAAACATGAAAAATAAAACCAGAAATCTTTTTAAGTCTGAGATATATTGGGAAACATCAATGCTGGAATATGGAAAGTGTGATTGGCTTCAGATAACAGCAATTGATACTTTGTTAACATCAAAAGAATGGCAGAAAGAATTTAATGTAGAAATCGCTGATGAAAGAGTTTCCTTCGGATTTTATAATGATCGTGAATATGAAGATTACGGAACCAGAATATCAAAGATCGTACAGGGTTCTGCTGCTGACTCAATGGGTTTGAAAGAAAATGATATTATCATTAAGATGGATGGAATAGAAGCCGAAAATATTGGTGAATTACTTAAATTGCGAAGTCAGAAAAAACGCGGTGACAAATTTGCTTTAACAATTTTACGAGCTGATAAAGAAATACAATTATCGGGTCAATTTCCACAAGTAACTCATTATAATGCATTAAATTATTCAAAACCATCCGGAGCTATAAAAGCTGTTTGTTATGGTAATCATTTTGATATTGAAACTTCCCGAGTTTCTCAAATCGCTCTTCATATTCATCCAAAGATGATCAATCTTAAAATTCCTGTTGTGGTTACAATAAATGGAAAAGAAGTATTCAATAAAATTGTTGAGATTGATCGTGATTTTATGATTAAGAACTTCAAAGAAAACCTCGATAAGAAAGCTTTATGGGTTAATAAAATAATCCTAAATGTTAAGTAAATCTATGAAATATCTATTACTATTATTATCATTTATGTTTCTTTTTTCAACTTCATGTGATACAACATCACCGGAAGAACTGGATAAAAATGCAATTCTTGATATTCTTGATTCAATTCAACTGAATTTCAATATGGATGATCTTGATGGCATAATGCAAAATTATCATCTTGATTTCAATCATAATGGTGACAGCTTTGATTGGGAAAAAACAATCTGGGAAGTAAGACTAAATGATTATAATGATTTAAATTTTGAAGATATTGAAATTGAATTGAATGGTAATTATGCAACAGCATATTTTTCAATGCATCTTGATGATACAATTACAGAAGAGCCTTCTGATGAAAATGGTGATATCAGCTATTTCTATCGTGAACTGGGAAGCTGGAAGTTGTGTGGTAAAGATTTTATTATTTTACCTTAAATTTTCGTTATGTGGTTAAATGTATTGTTAAGCAGGAAATTGTGAAAGATTTAAATTAAAACATAAATAAAAACCCAGCCTGAGAATTTCTCAAGCTGGGCTTGTTACATTATTTAAGGAGCAGCATTTTCTTTGTTGCTTCTGTTTTACCATTTACATTTAATTTATAGAAATAAATTCCTGAACTGACAGGTTCATTTAATTCATTATCTCCATTCCAAATAACAGAATGATTACCTTTATCGAGAGCATTATTTATAAACATTTTAACTTTCTGACCTTTGATGTTGTAAACAATAATATCTACATTACAATTTTCAAAAACTGAGAATGAAATTGTTGTTGTTGAATTAAATGGATTCGGAGATATTTGTAAGTTATAGTCAATTACATTAAAATTCAACAAATTATCAACTCCATTTTGCTGTACTATCTCATAAACAATATATGGCTTATCATATGAACTGTCACCAGTTCTAAAGTCTAATGAATCTTCATATGGATCGTTATCCATGTCCAAAGCAAGTCTTAAACGATACTGGGTGAAAGGCCTTGCATTTTCAATGTCATCCAGAACAAATTCAGTAACATCTATCGTCCGCCATCCAACTTCTGGTGTGTCACTAATTATTCCAATGAAATTGAGTGGAGATAGGAAGAAATCAGTTTCATCCAGGCTATATCCATAATCAAGATGCTCTATAAGACATGGTGGTTCAATGATACCGGATTGCATATTAAATTGAGGATAAACTCCAGAAACACCATCTCCATATGACGCATCTTGATTAATAAAAAATGTAGCACTATTAAGAACATAATTTTCCTGTATAGAAGGTAGTTGAAATGCAAAAAAAGATCTATTGAAGAAATAATCCCATAAAAATGCACTATAATAGTCACCTACAACTTCATTGCCAAATATTGTACTTACTCCATACATTCCAAGTCCTGGGCTATATGCAATACCACCATCAAGGTATGGTATGCTATATAGTGTATCAATTATTGTATCTGCAGAGAGAATGGACCCTGGAATGAACAAGAATAGGAAGAATACAAGGAAAAAGATTATAAGAATTTGATTTGTAGTATTTGTTATTTTGTCCATAATATCTCCGTTGAATTTAAACTCTACGAAAAAACACTATTTGATAATTTTATTTTTTGGAAATTATATTAATAAACTAAAGTTAACCTTAAGAAGATGTCAAACTTTTTTTAATAAATGTTGAAATAGTTTGGCATTAATTGCCAAACCATGTGATAATTGATATTTTATTACTTAATATCTTGGTTGATATGCTCCGCAGCCAATAAAAATGTCTTTATTGAATTTTACAAGATAAGTAAGCTTCATTTCAACTTTCTGAGTTTCATAATTTCTCCAGTAATACTCTTTCCAACCATTATTTGATTCTTCCATAAGTTTTATGAAATCTTTAATAAAGTATTTGCCGGCAGAATCTTTAAGATCAATCATATTGGTTCCAATTAAAGATTCTTCTCCTCCATGAAACAAAACATTACCATCCATATCAATTACAAAAAGGTAGAGATCTTTAATATGGAATCTTCCATCCTTTTCTCCGAATTCTAAAAATGCTTTTTCAAGATCAACTTCTTTCATGTAACTAACAGCATCTTCAACCATTATTTTAGCTTCTAAGGGAGATCCATATTTAATTCGATCTTCTCTGGAAGCTAAAGCAGAACCGGCATAAGTACTTTGCTCATTTAATTTCTCATCAATAGATTCACTTGTAGTTCCACTTTCGGCAAATAAATTAAAACAAAATACAATAATAATAAAAGGAATAATTGTTTTTTTCATAGTTTCCTCCGTATTTATAAATAAATAAAAGCCTTTTTCATATTTCATAACTCATTTTTATTTATAGAGTTAATTTTGTTAAAATTATATAGATTACCTCCTAACTAACAAAGAATTATTTTAACATACTGTTAAACAATAAATAATAGAATTTCTTCATTATTCATTGCCTCATCCGTCTCGAACAAGTTCGATCCACCTTCTCCAAATGGAGAAGGAACATTTTACTTTTAATTCAGCTAATCTCCCTCTCCTCATAGGAGAGGGCCGGGGTGAGGTATTTGCAAATC
>JAYEKK010000100.1:0-3666 GCA_034660955.1 Candidatus Cloacimonadota bacterium
CCGCATATATTCCTTAAACACAAGCATAAATCAGGTATAAAAATCCAAGCAGGAGGACTCGCGAAGGCGGTTCAGTTCAACTGGAGTTTTGGCGTCGGCTTCGCGCCGCAAAAACTCTTAATTCGTTTGGGGAAATGAGGGAAAGGAGGTGATTCAGAATTAGCTAAAACTATTAGAAATAGAAAGCCCATTTTGCGCTGAATAACAAGAAACCCAATTGGTAAATCGATAACAAACAGTAAATAAAGGAGAAAAAAATGAAGAGACAATCAGCTATTTTACCACTTATTCTTTTCTTTCTATTAATAGGTACGGCGAATTCAGCTACTTATGTCGCTCCTGGGGCTGCCTACCACTATACATTCACCAATCCTGGGACTGGCTGGGAACAACCAGGCTTCGATGATTCGCAATGGAATATAGGCTTGGCTCCTTTTGGTAATGTTAGTTCTGGTGATTTTGGTTATAATACTTATTGGCCCGCAGATGGAGGTGATGGGTTTGATGTATGGCTACGAATCACAGTGGAGCTTCCGGCAATGAGCCAGTTGCAATATGACCTCGGTGTAGATAATGGATTTGAACTATGGTTAAATGGCACATCTATCGCCGCAGCTAATGAAGAAGGCTATACATATAGGTGGGAATATTCAGGATCGCTTGATACCTCTTTGCTATATTTGGGAACAAACTACATTGGAATAGCACTTGAGGACCACGGTGGATCAACTGCTTTTGACATGCAGCTTAGTGGAAATCCCGTTCCCATTCCCGGGGCAGCTTGGCTTTTAGTTTCAGGCTTAATCGGCATTGTGGGATTGCGTAACAAAAACAGAAAACGAAAAAATAGATTCTAGTCATCAGCCCAACAATTCATTCCAGCGGACAGGGAGGGCCGGCGCGTTTTTCAACATTACCGACATTTGTAGTTTTGTAGCTTTTGCAAAGAGTTCACACACTGCCTGCCGCTGAATTGTGCGTTCGATACAAATAAAATGAGAACCGTTTTTCTAAGCCACAGTTCAATAGATAAGCCTGCTGTCCGCAGAATCTCCCACTCATTAGAATCTCATGGTATATCTGTCTGGCTTGATGAAGCGGAAATCAATGTAGGTGATTCGTTATTTCAAAAGATCGCTGACGCAATTGAATCAATTGATTTTGTAATTGCGGTAATATCATCATCTTCTGTGACATCAAAATGGGTTCAAAAGGAACTGCAATTGGCAATGACAAAGGAAATCCTGGACCAACAGGTCACAGTTCTTCCTCTAGTCATAGATTCATGTAAAATACCGTTTTTTATAAGTGATAAATGCTATGCTGATTTCAGAGATCCCGAAACCTACGATGATTCTGTAGAAAAACTTGTGAGGGCAATCTTATCTGATTCAGTCGATAGTAAATCCAATGATAGCTCGCGGAGTGATTCAACATCCTCATCAATGCATAGCAAATCTGATATTGGCAAAGTCGTTTACCCACACACAATGGAGCTTTATGCAATTCGCGCAAACGACCGTCAAAACAGATATTCCGAATCCTTCTTTTACCTTGGCTTCATTCTTATGCTCTTAGCCTTCTTTGTTCAACGATTCATGCATAGTAATGCTATTGGATTCTCTATGCTTTTGGGGGGATGCTCAGTTGCTCTTGTAGGTACATTCTTAAAGATTGCATTCATTAAGAATAAGGAAGCCTACGCTCGTGATCCGAATATTATGCTGGAAATCGAGAATATTAAAGGCTGGAACTTGCCTTTTGGAAGCAAATGGAAAGCCCAATATAAGGCAGGTCACAAATGCACGCCATTTAAGCATGCATTAATTGCAGAGACATTTGCTGTAATAATAATGGGGCTATCTTTGTTATTTTTTGCCCCAGTTGTAGTTTTCATGTTCAAGTTGATTAGGTAAAGATCGAACAAGCTGGTTCAAGGGACCTCGTACCTCGGCCCCTGACCAGCGGCGTTCGGCTGAAACAGTAAAGCAAATTTAATAAATAAAAAAGGATAAGATATGCTTCAGGCAATTTTGAAGGGGAAAATCCGAGGGATTTTTGATAAAATCCAAGATGGGATACCTTGGAGAAAAGCATATAGCACATATGAGGATTTTTTGACAGCTTCGGTTGTTGGTAGAATGACCTATTTGCCAGGAGATATTTTATGGAGACTTGTGAAAGGTTCTTCATTGCATTCTCATCTTTATAAATACGTTGGTGGGCTTGAATCTATTGAATTCTGGCCTAATTGGCCTGTGCCGGATCGAATGAAAAATATTGGCACACACAGGCAACCAGATGTTTTTTTAAAATTTGAAGAAATCGATATGATAGTTGAAGCGAAAAGAGATGATAGCCTTTCTCAAAATCACATTCAATGGAGTGAACAAATTCTATCTTACCTTTTTAAACGCAATATAGAAGGAGAAGAAAACCGACCAATAGTATTCTGGGTTCTAGGTGGTATGGGAACTCAACTAACTGAAGAGTTTGTAAATACAGAATTGACCAAAGTTATGGAACTTGTCAATGATGAATACCCTGATGAAAACATTAAACTTGCGGTATCATCCTGGGGCAAGATGTTATCCTGTTTGCTGGATCTGCAACATTTCCTAACAGAGGAATTGAGGGGTAAATTCCCACTTATTTCACCATATGATAGACGACACATTTTAAAAATTATTGATGATATAATTGAAGCCTTACGTCTTCATGGAATTAAGGAATGGCGTTATTTATCTGAAATGGCGGCCTATTGGGGAGGGCAAAAACTCTCAGATCAATCTCTGAATTTGTTTAATTCCCCTAGCCATAGTCAGCCCCAAAAAGATGAAGGTCAGCTGAATTGGGGAGTGCTTCAATTGGCGACAGGACACTTTAATGATGGACTTAAATGGTATGGGAGGAATTAGATGAGCAAAGAGCTAACGAATGCCCTTGTAGACGCAAGAAAGGCTTATCGGTTGATCTATCTCTATCAAAAAAATGTACTTTCTACTGTCGAAAAATTTGCACAAGAATTCGCTGGGACATTTTATTGGTGGACTCCAACAGAGTTTTCACCTCCACCACAACGCGGCACGGATATAATGAAGCGATGGGCATGGGACCTACTGCCTCTGTATTCGATAGCTATTCTTTATATGTCGGAAGGAGGGCAAAGTACTGAACATTCCCCGGGTGAATGGTTACTTTCCTTCCAGTTAATCACCGACAGCGCTTTTGAAGCGGATGGGGAAGAACCAAACCCTACAACCTTCACTCCGGTAGAGGAAAGTGAAACATCTATGATTGTATCGCTTTGATATTGCAGAAAGGCAATAAGTTCCAGTTGGTTTTTCGGAATATGGAATAATCAAGAGTATCCAGAGGGTGACTTTGAAGAATATGAAACTCCCAAAGGTTTGATTTGCGTGAAAAAGGAATATTCGCTGGAAGAGTTAGAATCCGAGGAACTAATAACCAACTCAGTCGAGGAATTTAAGCGGTTGCTAACTTCTCATATACCTGAAGAAAATTGGTAATTTACTCTATGGGGTCGGGCCGAAAGCGCCGATTAAAACCGGTAAAGGATAGAGAATGAAAGAGTCTTATGGTGAAGGTCTAGCAAATCACACCAGCCTCGAGTCATGCGGCAATTACAGTAATGTAGTGGCTGAA
>JAYEKK010000101.1:0-3664 GCA_034660955.1 Candidatus Cloacimonadota bacterium
GAAAAAGATAAATCTTATAGATTAACCCTGTTTCTGATAGTATTACTTTTTATTGTGATTGCTATCTTCTTATTTCACAATAATAATAAGAATAATAAATTAAATAAATTACTTGAAGAAACAAATGAAGAACTAGAAGATAAAGTAGCTCTTAGAACATCGGAACTAGTTGAAACAAATGAGAATCTGCGAGAGGAGATTATAGTTAGAAAAGAGACTGAAGATAAGCTTACATCATCCCTTGATGAGAAAGATGTTATGCTTAAAGAGATACAACACAGGGTTAAAAACAATCTTCAGATTATTTCCAGTATTCTAAATCTTCAATCCAGAGCTTCTGATAATGAAGAATCTATTAAAATACTTACCGATACTTATAATAGAATTATGACTATGTCTTTAGTTGAAGAAAGATTATATGCATCAGATGATTTTGCTCTTGTCGATTTTGATAAATGTGTAAGATCTTTGATCGATAATCTTTCCGGAATCTATAGATCAATGACTTCTCATATTAAATTTATAATAGATTGTGAAAACATTTTCTTAAATCTTAGTACGGCCGTTCCCTGCGGTTTATTAATTAACGAAATTGTTTCAAATGCGATAAAACACGGCTTTCCTGATCATAAAAAAGGTGAAGTTGTAATTAACATGAAAAATGTTAAAGACGATCTCTATATGTTAAAAATAAGTAATAATGGTGTGAGTATGCCCCCAAAAATAGATTATGATAATCCAAAATCTGCAGGCATGGAACTTATAAGAGTACTAATCATACAACTTTCTGCAGATGTTGAAATAACAAAAGAAAATGGTGTATTATACAAATTAAAATTCAAAAAATTAAAAAATTGAGGAGCCTATGAAAACAAAAAGTAAAATTATGGATGTAAAAGCTATTGAACGCTCAATGCGAAGAATAGCACTGGAGATTGTGGAATACAACAAATCTATGGACAATGTATATCTGGTTGGAATTAAAAGCCGAGGTGTTCCCATGGCAGATAGACTTTCCAAATACTTAAAAGAGATAGAAAACTTGGATGTAAAAACCGGTATAATTGATATTTCGCTTTATCGGGATGATCTATCTAAAGTTGCCGAAAATCCTGTCCATAATGGTACTCATATAGATTTTGATGTAGAGAATGCAAAGATCATTCTCATTGATGATGTGCTTTATACCGGCAGAACAGTTAGAGCAGCGATTGATGCAGTTCTGGATATTGGAAGACCAAAAGAGATCCAGCTTTGCGTACTTATCGATAGAGGACACAAAGAACTTCCAATTCATGCTGATTATATAGGAAGACATGTTCCAACTTCCAGTGAAGAGATTATCAAAGTTTCCTTTATGGAAACGGATAATGAAGAAAACGTTAAAATCGTAACAATAGATTAGAAGATAGAAAGCATTATTTTATAGCACTCCCAAAACGGGAGTGCTAATTTTATTTGACAAATAATCGGTTCAAATTAAATTATCCCAGAAATAAAAATTATGTTAAGGAGTTAAAGATGGCAGAAAAAAATTCTGGAAAGTTATCGATCCACACAGAAAATATCTTTCCTATAATTAAGAAATGGCTTTATTCAGAGCACGATATCTTCCTGCGGGAATTGATATCTAACTCTGTAGATGCAATGAATAAACGCAAAGCGATAGATAGTGACTTAGAGGATGATCTGAAGATCGAAATAAAGATCAATAAAAAGAGAAAGACTATTCAAGTGATAGATTACGGTATCGGGATGACAGCGGCTGAGATTAAAAAATATATAAATCAGATCGCATTTTCCGGAGCAGAAGATTTCGTTGAAAAATTTAAAGATAAACAAGCTACGATTATTGGACATTTTGGTCTTGGATTTTATTCCAGTTTCATGGTTGCCAAGAAGGTTACAATAGAATCCCTTTCCTACAAAAAAGGAACAAAATCTACTTTCTGGGAATGTGAAGGAGAAACCGAATATTCTGCTTCAGAAGGAAAGAGAAAAACTGTTGGAACAACAGTAACAGTTCATTTAAACAAAGATAACGAGCAGTATCTTGAAGAGAGTAAAATAAAAGAACTCATAGAAATATACAGTAACTTCATGCCGTTCCCAATTTACATAAATAAAGAAAAGGAGCAGGTGAATCAGACGGAAGCATTGTGGTTGCGTAAACCAAAAGATGTAACTGAAGATGAATACAAGGAATTTTACAAGCAGTTGTTTCATGACTATAACGATCCGCTTTTCTGGATTCATCTTAATGTCGATTTCCCGTTTAATTTAAAGGGAATTCTCTACTTTCCAAAGATCAAGAATCAAATAGAGCTGAATACAGGAAAGGTTAAATTATTCTGTAATAATGTATTTGTAGCGGATGATCTGAAAGGAATTATTCCTGAATTCTTATTGCTCTTAAAAGGTGGAATTGATATTCCCGATATCCCATTAAATGTTTCCAGAAGCTTCCTGCAGCAGGATCAGCAAGTTCAAAAGATCTCTAAATTCATTATTAAAAAAGTTGCAGACAGTCTCAAAGAAATCTTCAAGTCCGATAGGAAAAAATATGAAGGATTCTGGGAAGATATCAACCAATTCATCAAGTATGGTGTTCTTACTGATGAAAAATTTGCAGATTCAATGAAAGATCAATTAATCTTCAAAACTACTGATGATGATTTTATAACGATCGAGGAATATAAAACCAGAAATAAATCTGATGATAAACCTCAAAAAGTTTATTATGCACAAAGTGAAGATACACAAGTGTCATATTTAAAATTGATGAAAGAGCAGGGGATAAGTGTAATTTATTCCAATTCAGTTTTAGATAATCATATCTTCCAACATTTAGAAATGAAGAATAATGATGTTACATTTGTTCGAATAGATTCTGAGATCAACGAAAACCTGATAGATAAAAAAGAAGATGGTAAATCTGAGGATTCAGATGCGATTGAGATGATCTTTAATAATGCATTAAATGATAATATAAAAGCCAGCTTCAGTAAAGATGATTATGCAGCTTTCCTTAAAAAACATCCTAAAGCTGCAACTGCGTTAACTCCATTCCTCACAATAAAAGATGATAATACCAAGATAAAACCTTACGATATTACAACCTCTGTAAAAGAAGAAATTGGAGAAGAAGCATTTAATGAAATTGTGCAAAAAGCATTTATTGAGATCAAGACAGAAACTAAACATCTTAAATCGAAAGATATTCCAGCCATGATCGTTTTTAATGAATTCATGCGAAGATTCCAGGAAATGAATATGCTGAATCAGCCTGATGGCGGTATGGATATGCTAAAGAATCATACTTTAATCGTTAATCCTGAGAATAAAACCATCAAGAAGATCCTGCAGCTTAATAAAAAAGGTGAAAAGAATAAAGTTAAACTTCTTGCAAATCACATTCACGATCTTGCTATGTTGGAACAAAAAAGATTTACCGGAAAGGAACTTCATGCATTTATAGAAAATGCTAATAAGGTTCTGGGAATGATAAAATAGATTGTAATCGTGAAGGATGCTAAGGCGCAAAGAAAAGAATAAATTGTTAACCTGCTGGTTTTTGTTAATCCAGCAGGTTTTTTCTATTTCATAAATTTCTGCTCTAACTCAAGTAGTTTTCTCTTGATCTTAATCCCACCACCAAAACCAC
>JAYEKK010000102.1:0-3659 GCA_034660955.1 Candidatus Cloacimonadota bacterium
TGAATCTCTTATTGCCGGTTTCAACAGGTTGAAAGAAAAAATTCAAGCCGGTGAATGTGAAGGGATGAATAAATATGCTGAAAATTTTGATTGGTATAAGAAAAACCAAAAGCAAATTATTAAAGATTGGAACATGCCGGATTACAACTGGTAGGAGAAACAATGGAACAATTAATAAATAAAATTAAAAAAATGATCAAGCTTGAAAAATTTACAAAGCAGAGAGATGATCTCTATTTTTTCACTGTCAGAAAGGAGCAGCTTGAATTAATTCTTTCTTATTTAAAAGATAATGAAGGATTTACTCATTTGGCTTTTTTGCAAGCGGTAGATTATATTGAAGATAACAAATTCCAATTAATCTATATGCTGTATAATTATAATACCAAAATTAATCTTGGCATTAAAATTTTTATTGATAGAGAAAAAGCAGAGATGACCTCTATCCATAAACTTTGGGCTCATGCCTGGCAATATCAACGTGAACTGCATGAAATGTATGGAATTAATTTTCCTGAGTCACCACGTGTTGATGAATCTTTTGTTTTGGAAGGATGGGAAGAGATACCACCAATGAGACGTGATTTCAATACATTAGAGTATTCAATAAAAACTTACTACCAGCGTCCAGGAAGATTCACCAAAGATCCTACCAAATATATGAAAGAAAAGATGTATAATAAATATGCAAAATCTCCTAAGATCAGGAGGGATAATGACTAATATATCTAAAAGTAAATATAAAGATTACAAAGCCGATAGATCAAAATATCCTGAAATGGAAAATGGGAAACCGGTTATCGATCTTGAATCACATAAATTTACTAAAATCTGGCAAGGTCCTCAACATCCTGGAGTAACCGGTAATATGTCTTTGGAAGTCATTATCAATGGTGATGAAGTAATAAACTCCAAAACTCATGTTGGTTATTTACATAGAGGTTTTGAAAAATTGATGGAAAGACGAAAATATATCCAATGCTTCCCAATTGTTTGCCGGATGTGCGTTCCAGAACCTGATACAAATGAGTATTGTGTTTCTGCAGCAATGGAAGATCTGGCGGGAATAGTTATTCCGGAAAAAGCACAATGGCTTAGAACTCTCAATCTTGAGATGTCTCGTTTGGGTAGTTTTTTAATGTGGATCGGCGGTCAGGCTAACTCTCTTGGAATGGGAACAATTGGACAATGGACAATTGGAATGCGTGATTTCTGGTTAGACCTTTTTGAAGAGATGACCGGTGGACGTGTTTATCATATGTATATGATCCCCGGTGGAGTGAGAAAAAATCTTCCCGAAGGATTTAAAGAGAAAACCAAAGAATTAATTATCCGAACCAGAAATTTACTGTACGATATTGAAAATGCTTTTTTCCATAATGCCATAGTTAAATCAAGATTAATAGGATTAGGAATTATCTCACCTGAGATGATAGATGAATATGGAATTGTTGGTCCCAATGCTCGTGCCAGCGGAAAAGAGTATGATGTTAGAATTAATAATCCTTATGTAAAATATGCTGAGTTAGATGTAAAGATGATAACTTCTACAGTTGGTGATGCTTATGCCAGAGCAGAATTGAGGTATCAGGAAATGCATCAGAGCTTAGATCTTATTTCTCAAATTCTTGATAAGATACCTGAAAAAGGTGAAATACAAGCAAAATTACCAAATGTCTTACACTGGAAGATTCCAGCAGGACAAACTTATATTAAAGCAGAATCAACTCGTGGAGAACATGGATTCTATATGGTTTCTGATGGCTCGGAATATCCTAGAAGAGTATTTTTAAGAGGAGCAAGTTATACTCATGCCATTGCTGTTTTAGAAAAATTAATCGTTAATATAAGTATTTCTGATATAGCTGCTCTTATGGTATCACTTCAAACTTGCCCACCGGAAATAGAGAGGTAGAATAATGAAATTAAGAGATATATTATCACCTTTTAGTGTTTGGAAAAGAGCTGCTCAAAAGCCTTGGACAATTATAGATCCTATAAATGACAGACCCGGTGCAGAGAATTATCGGGGATTTCATAAAAACGATTTTGAAAAATGTATCGGCTGTGGAAGTTGTGAAGAAATTTGCCAAAATGCTGCCATCGATCTGGTTCCGGTTGAAGGGCAAGAGACAAAAGATGGAAATAGCGGATTGCGCCCTCTGATAGATTATGGTCGCTGCTGTTGGTGTGCTCTTTGTGTAGATGTTTGTCCCACAGGCTCATTAACAATGTCAAATGATTATACTTGGATAGCAGATGAACCGGAAGAATATAGATTTATTCCAGGAGCTGCCGAAACAAAATGGCAAGATGAAGAAAAGGGTTATAAGCGTTCAGAAAATATTCAATTGATTGATTATGATAGGGTGGATATGTTTGAATTGAATCCTGATGAACGTGATAAATCATTTATTGAAATCGTGAAAGGTTACAATAAAGAGCAGGCAATGAAAGAAGCGGAGAGATGTCTGGAATGCGGACTTTGTATTGCAACTTGTCCGGCTCATATGGATATTCCCGCCTATATTGCTGCTATCCGTGATGATGATATAGAAAATGCTTTTAGGATTCTTTATGAAACAAATCCACTTCCGGAAATTTGCGGTCGTATCTGTACTCATAAATGTGAAACAGCCTGTGCACTGCATAATAATGGGGAATCACTTGCTATAAGATGGTTAAAGCGATATATTGCAGATCAGATTCCACCGGAAAAATATAAAGAAATTTTGGGAACAGAACATCTTGCAGATCCAATATTAAATAAAAAAGTAGCAATAATCGGAGCAGGTCCTGCCGGTATTTCTGCAGCATATTACCTTGCAATAATGGGATACAAGATTAAGATTTTTGAATCTCTACCGGATACAGGTGGTATGGCACGTTATGGTATTCCGGAATATCGTCTTCCATACGATCAGATCGATAAAGATTATGATTATATCAAATCACTCGGAGTGGAAATTCAATTTAATACAAAAGTCGGTGAAGATATTTCTTTGGAAAAATTGCATTCCGATTATGATGCAGTATTTGCCGGAACAGGACTTCATCTTGGTAGGAGCACCAGAATTCCGGGAGCTGATGATAAAAGAGTTTATTTTGCAACTGATCTTTTGCGTGAAGTAACTCTTGGCAACGAAATTGATGTAGCAGAAAATATTGTGGTTATCGGTGGTGGTAATGTTGCTATGGATATTACCAGAACTTTAGCAAGATTACAAAACAAGAAATATGGGAAGGTGAATGTCCTTGCTACTTCTTTGGAAACTGAAGATATTATGCCGGCAGATCGAGAAGAAGTTGTAGAAGCTCGTGAAGAAAAAGCAATCATCGATCCTGGTTGGGGACCCAAAGAAATTGAAATTAGTGATGGAAAGATCAATGGTCTTCATGTCGTTAAATGTCTTTCTGTATTTGACGAAGAAGGCAGATTCAATCCCAAATTTGATGAAAATCAGAAAAAATTCTTCGAAGCAGATATGATCGTTGAATCAATTGGTCAGGGCATGGATCTATCATATCTTTCAGAAGAGATAAAATCCGATTTGAAATTTGATCCTCGCGGAAGAATTCAAGTAAATGAAAACTTCCAATCCGATCTAAAATGGTTATTCGTTGGTGGCGATATAATTCAAGGTCCTGATGTAATTAGT
>JAYEKK010000103.1:0-3642 GCA_034660955.1 Candidatus Cloacimonadota bacterium
TGCTTTGAGCAAAAAATGGGTAAAGGAGGCACCGGAGCAAGGTATTTAAGTGGCTTCGTATGAAAACTGAGAAAAAGAAAATCTATGGAATGAAAAAACGAACTAAATCAATGAATTATTTAAAAATTGTAAAACGAAAGAGCGTGCCCAAAGCCTCTTTCACTGTGTGACTATTTCTCTATCCAGTTGTCTATCCTTAAGCCTTTTACTCTTTTAAAATGTTTGATATTGTTGGTTATAAGAACTAAATCTTCGACAATGGCAGTAGATGCCATCAAAATATCAGCATCTTCGAGCAAATTTCCTTCTTTCTTTAGATAGGCATAGATTTCCGCAGCTTTTTCTACAGTCTCTTTTCTAATGGATACTAATTCATTTTCCTGGATAAAACTCTCAAACCTCTTTAACTTTTCTTTATTTCCAAGATCTTTTAGCCCTCGCAGAATTTCGTAGTAAGAAATAATATTGATAGTAAGTTTTTCAAACAATTCAAGATAATCTGAGACTCTCTGCACCACTCGCAAATTGTTCTTCAGAAAAGCAGTAATGATATTAGTATCTAAAGTGCATTGTTTCATATCGTTGCTTTTCTCTGCTCAAAAAGACTTCTTCTTTTAATTGATTCATCAAATCGCTTTTGTTCTTCCCCTGTCAAATCAGACAGTAAGCCAGCATAAGACAGAATCTTTTCCTTTGATATTTTCCTTTCTACCTTAACTGTTACACGCACTTTGCTCCCTCTATATATCTTCAATTTATCGATAATTTCTTGCGGAATGTGAATATGCCCATCTTCCAGCAATGTTCCGGTATATTCTTCTTGCATACCTGCCCTCCTTTATTAGAGGTGAAAAGCTACCGTTTGCTAACCCAACTGTCAAGAAAAAAGACAGAGGAACCTCGACGATCTAATTCACCGGCCTGTTGCTAAAATCGGCTCTCACTCAGCCTCTTTAACGAATAAATCCCATCTAAACCGGCAACCGGCTTTGGAACCTTCTCTCGTTTGGACATAAATACATCTTTAAACCTTTGGTATTTCCCTGAAACAAATTCTTTGGTACCAATGATCCCGGAATCTGAAAAATACCGGGTGCGATACATGAATCGATCTATCCTGTTTATTTCATAATTCTTTTGCCGTTCATTTTCAATTATATCACTATCTATTACCTTGGCTTGCCCCGTAGCTCCGGAAGATGGTACTGGGGCCATATTTCTATCAGGACGATCCAAAGCGCCTGCTTCATAAACGTACCGTCTGTAGCGTCTCAGCCTTTCTTTGGTATCCATTACTCCTGCCCAGTGGAATTCACCTTTGACAGCGGAGCGCATTCCACCGGGGCCAAATTCTTTAAGACCAAAATCAAGGGATAAAAAATCATCCTTATTATTCGTTTGTATATGATAACCAAGCGAGTTCCATCGGTAATCTTCTGGGCGTTCAACTATGCCTGCACGAAGAGGATTTAGATCTATATAAGCAAGGCAGTTGATTAATGTTTCTCCGTTTTCAACTATTACGCTCTTAAACCGGTCTCCCCAGAAATATCCTCGCCGGTTGTGACCTTTATTGTAATACCTTGTAAACCCAACCTTTATTTCACGGACAAACTCAGAAAGATTGGATAATTTCTCGCGCAAAGAAGGAATCCAGCCATCTGGAAATGTCTTGTCATCACCATAAAACGCAAGATAGCGTTTTTTTATGTCTTCATCTGTGAACTTGTGTTCTGGAAACATCCTCACCAAAATGTGAAAGTGGTTGCCCATAACGCAAAACCCCAAGATTTCAACGAAATATAAAACAGAATACCGTCTGATCAAATCAACTATGAAATCTTTTTCAATATCGTCCAATGGAAAACCATCAAGTGCGGTTCTGGACATAACGTGGTAAACTGCTGTTTCATCGCCTATTATTAATCGTTTTGTTCTCGCCATTGCTGACCCCTTCCTTTTCTCTCATTTTTTATTGATTTGAATTTTTACTCATTAATTACATATGATTTTCTCTTATGTCAAGCAATAAGTACCTGTCCCCATTCTCAAGGAACGTCCCGCACTCAAGGAACGTCCCGCACTCTAATGGACATATATTTTTTATTAGACAAAACCAATAATGCAATTGATGTCCCCAAGGATTACTCTTTTTTACGTAGCTCCAACATAGGTTGTCCGGGCTTTGCAAATTTCACTGTTCAATTAATGCATAATAATTTCGACCATTCTTAAGAGATATTAAGTGGCTGCCTCCTCTTCTTTCAAGTTGACAACACCTTTTTGCTTCTATATAAATTATATTAACTTTGGACGGTCTTTCTCCTGCATTTCAACCAAAATAAACTTTTTACTAATATGCCAACTGTTTTGAGAATAAGAGCTTACAGATTTCATTTTTATTCAGATGAAAAAAATGAACCTCCTCATATTCACGTCGCGACTTCTGATGGAGAATGCAAATATTGGCTTGAACCTATCAGATTAGCGCGAAATAAAGGATTGTCTCCATTAACTGTCCGGCGCATTGAAAAGTTAGTTTTTGAAAATATCAAGATTTTAAAGGAAAAATATTATGAAGTCCACAAATTTTGAAGAAAAAGCTGTTGAGCCAACAGCTATCAAGGCATGGGCAGAGAAAAGAACAATATTTATAGAACTTACAGATGGAAGAATTATCGGCTTTCCAGCGGATCGTTTTACTATTTTGTCAAATGCAACTAATAAACAATTACAAGAAGTAACACTGCGGCTAAACGGTTATGCTCTGCGTTGGAAAACTCTCGATGAGGACATTTCAGTTCCCGGTATTGTCGTGGGTAATTTCCAGTTGCCTTATCGTAAAGCATCCTGAATTTAAAAATACTGCTTTATTCCTGTTTTTCAAATATCAATCACGATAATAAACAGCCCTCTTTCCTTTCCCGATAAATCTGAGTTTCCGCTTCACTCAAGCCTCATGGCTTCATAACCTCATCGCATTCCCCGATGAATCGGGATTCCTGTCTGCGCGTTGACGCACAGGCAGGTCCGCTTCACTCCAACCAGCCTAATTGTATCTTTCACACAACAACCTATTTGCCATATGCAGCTCTGATAAAACAACCGCCACCACTACCATGATCAGGGGGACTGCCACCACTACTGCTATATGTACCCGGTCCTCCCTGGTCTATAATAATGCCGTTGGCAGTAATGTCGTCATCTCCCCTCTGACCATCAATAAATTGCAGAGTTATCTTATTTCCATTAATCTTTGCACCTGTCAGTGTTGCCGAGTCATACATAAATTCGTACCAGTGAGATTTAGAATTTGTTGGGGTGGGCCCATATTTCCAGTATGTGTTGATATTTGCCCCGGCAGGCAGATAAATGATTAACGTCGTAGCACCACCGGCCCCTGCACCATTTATGGTGAACTCAATAAAACCATAAGGAAAAGTTACCCCTGACGGAGCGCCTGACGCAGTGGGTACGGAAACAGCGCTGCAATCGGCAAGTGTTGTTCCAGCCGCCGATTCCAGGGTTACATAATTTGTCCCGTCTTGAGTATGAAAAGTAGCCACATTTGCTTGATCGCTGTCTTGTTGATTATCATCATTCCCATCACCACCGTTAGGGCCTGCATCTTCTTCAGCATCA
>JAYEKK010000104.1:0-10268 GCA_034660955.1 Candidatus Cloacimonadota bacterium
AGTATTTCAAATTTATTAGCAAGTACTTCAGCCTTTCCGGAAATACTTTCAAGAGTAGATAATCCCGACAAAATGAAAGAACCTGAATCTAACATCTCCGCTTCTTGTGTTCCACCTGTTATTTCAACTTGAACCAAACCGGTAATACCTATAGGAATCAAGGAAGCCGTCATATCACCTTTAATAGGTGTTCCCGATTTTATACTTACGGTAACGACGATGTCAGTAATACTCTCCGGATCGATAGAAATATCATCAACTCTCCCGATTCCAATTCCTCGATATTTTACCGGTCCACCAATCTGAAGCCCAGTTACTGATGAATCCTGATATCGAATATGATAAATATCACGTTTTTCCATGATCTTTGTACCGGCTACCATGATGAGGAATATAATCATTAAAACAGATATTACGGTAATAAAAATGCCCAGTCTTAATTTTTGCGCTTTAGTTACCATCAGTTTCTCCTTATTGATATACTTCTTAAGTAATAGAATATTCTGATGTCAAGTAAAATGCTTGTTTGCAATTGTTGAACTAGTTTTAAAAAATGATTTCTATCCAGATACTAATACGGAACATTGAAGATTTTGTTTTTCGTTTATTATCTTCTGTTCGTTCATATTCACTGGTAAGTCCGGCAGTAATACTTTTGCTGAATTTATAAGATGCTCCTGGTGTAATACTGTATGTCTCTTTATTAATTTCTTCAAATTCTTCTTCCTGACCCTGCCTTGTTGTTTTTTCCATACCCATACTAAAAGCTATATCCGTAGTAAATTCATTCTTCATATTTGTTCGTTTAAAGAACAAAATTCTTACACCCTTAGGGTTTGAGAATGACCAAGACAGATTACCATTCATAGATTGTGTAACTGTGTGTCTAATATCATCATAACTAACACGATGACTAATGTTTTCTAGATCAGAGTAGTTAAGAGAAAAACTGCTTGTAATATTATGAATCCAATTCCCATGCCATGAAATTAAGGGTGTTAGGCTAATTCGTTTCTGTTCTGTATCAGCTTTAATAAAATCTATGTCGCCATCCTGCATTGTTGAATAGACATAGCTGCTTGTAAGGCGGGAACTTGTAAGTATTTTATCTGCATGTATAAGTTTTTCAAATTCTGTTAGTGTTACAGATACATTTGGAAATATTGTTGATATTTTTTCACTACTATTATTACTAAATGTTTTAATTATCTCTCTTGAGTAACCAAAATTTGTTGATAGATTTCTTATGATCGGGAAGCTAGCTGAAGTTGAATATTTATCTGAAACCGTTTTTATGATTATTTCCTTATCTTCTCCTTCTTCATCAAGAATATGTGGTAAACCTAACTGATATAGAAAATTGGGACGATCAAATCTGTCTTCGTATGTAGTACGGTAAGTATTATCATAAGAAACACGGATATTACTTAATCCACTTATATAACTCACTATTGAAGCAATAGGATTACTTTTAGTCTCTGGCATTGTCATTTGTTCTGCTTCCCCTACTGGTTCCTGCTGACCATTTTCATTACTATCTCCCTGATCTTCCGGTGAACCGTCTCTTGAGCCCTCATCTCCATTTGAGTCACCCATTTCCCTGCTCTCTGGTTCTTCGGATTTTTCTTTTGGATCCTCTGGAATTATATTCTCTCTTTGTTCTAAAAGTTCTCCTTCTTCTTCTTTTATCTCTTCCCCTTTATACTCTTGTTCCTGTTCAGGCTCAGATTCTTCTTCCCCACCAATAGTTCTAGAGAATTTTTTATCGAGCCAACTGGCTAAATCACGTAACATATCCTGATTCTTTAAAGTAAAACTACCACCAATTCTTCTGTTTATACCACCCCTATAATACAATGTGTCCTGCGTCCCGGATTTTACATGATCATCATCATAGACAACTGAAGCATCGACATTAAAGCTGAATATATTATCAATGTATTTTGGATCGAAACCGATTGCAATAGTTTGAGTTCTTTCCTTCTCTTCGCCAATATTATATCCTTTCCAGTAATTCTTTAACATAAGATCACGTTTGGTAGTCAGATCGTATGAGGTTGAAATATCACTAAATATATCATAATCAATACTAGAAGATGTTTCAAATGTTCGAGTTTTAAATATGTTTGTATTAGAAACCCATTGTGGAATTGAATCGGTGTAAGTATCCCAACGCCAGGCAAGTGGATCAGTATTCCTAAAAGTCAATGTATTAGATATAGAATGCGGGAAGAAATGGAACTTATAATTTGAGAATAATCCAATGTCTATCTTCTCTTTGGGTATGGTAAAATTATATACATGTCTAAGTGAATATGATAATGTCGTATCAGCGCGAGTAGCATTTGTTATAAAAGTTTTCTGAATATTACCACTTAGAGTAGTGTTCTTTATCGTATAAGCTAATATTTTGCTCTTAGGCGTTTTAGTCTGAGCTATTGTGAGATCTGCACGATAGGACAGATTATTATTTGTCTCACGTTCTTTATCTTCAACCAGAAGATCTTCACGTAAAATATCAGAACCCGATTTAAATCGTGGTATTCCAATAGATTGTGCCCTTGTAAAATTAAGCGGAATATTAAAGCCCCATTCTGCCGGCATAAATTTATTTAAACTAATCCTATTCGAGATATCCAGATTTGTTTGCTGCATAAATGAAATATTCGTTGTTCTTCTGGCAGAAGATTGAAAATTCTCTGACCTATAATCAAGTCCAATACTAAATACAGCAAGGTCTGCAAATACCGTTGAGAAATTTGCACTGGTTGCAAATCCTAAATCTTCATATGGATCTGCCACTCTTATATCATCAAAATAAATTCTCCCGGAGAATTGATTTGATGCTTCGACTCCTAAAGACATCTCTCTAATATCGGAAAGACTAGGGTTTCCCACTTTAGAAAGTTTGATATCTCCGACATAATAAAACACATCATCTCTACTATCCAGATTTTTTAATTGTGTGAATTCAGAAAACTTAACCTCTATTTCTCTCCAACCATCCTCATTCATAACTGCACTATATTCTTGAAGGTCTAATGGTTGTTTTATCTCATAATAATTTACTGAATCTGCACCGAGACGAATTATCAGAGAATCTTGTTCTAGCGGAGAATAACCCTCGATCGGTTTCTCAGCATATATCCAATATCTAATTTTATTGTATGCGAGGAGATTATACGAATCTAAAAAATCTTGAGTTACCAAACCATGTTTCCTGGTTTCCATATTATTGTAGTCTATGGTTAATGACTGCTCAAGTGTAACTTCACCTTTTTCTTCGATAATTGTGTGTGGAGCAGGTGTATAATGCTGACCAGATTGGTTATCTGCAATACCAACTTGCATAATTTCAGTATTGTTTGTAGCAACAGTACCATCTTCGTTCTTAATAAATCCTTCTTCCCATTTATTACCAACTATATCTAAATTCACAATTCTAACTTTAGTACTATCTTCAACCTCAAACCAGATGCGAGAGAAACTGATCTTTTTGATATTGGGAACTTTGCTCGCATTATCTGTTATAATTCTATAGTTTTCAGGATCGTGAAGTGGGATACGGAATAGTCTCCAACCGTTAAATTCGCCTTCCATGAACTCTTCACCTTCGTTCAAGCGAACAGAGTATTCAAAGTAAATATTATCTTTATCTAGAATACCAGTATCGTTCAAATCCTCTGAATCGAGTTTATTATTACCTTCTGTTCCATTGATATTGGGGTATTCTTCAGCACCATTTATTACTACTTCATCATTATCAAAATCATCATCAGGATCATCACCGGGGTCTCCGGATTTAATTCTGTCCAGGCCTATATCCTCTCCACCATCCAGGATTCCATCAACAGGTGTTTCGAATCCCGCTCCATCTTCTTTGTCTGGATCTGGATTTTCTCCAGGACGATAAAAGTCCTCACTTACTAATCCCAGATCTATGTGCATAATTACTGGACGGGATCCCTGATTGTAATTCAGAGTATCTACTTTTGCCAGGATCTCGATATATTTTTTCTTAGAAAAATCTACTTCATTACCAATATATTTCATTATACCTGCCCAATATTTCATGTTCATCCCGGGCATACCTATATCGGGAGGTTTTATTTTACATGCCAATACAGATACTTTTTCTCTCTCCTCTTTCTCGGTTAGAGAATTAGGATCATAAACATCTCTTGCATAAACATCATTGGGATTGTAGTAGTTAATATGCGCTTTACCATAATCGATCAGATTTCCCATTGGCTCTTCAGCAGGTCTACTGGCAAATGACCAGGTACCCCTGGTAATTCCAAGAGGATACATTTCCATAGTACTTTCCATATCATCAAGATATGCTTCTTTTTTATCATGTTGTTTATCACTTCCGTAGATGCGGGGAAGACTCATTGCCACTTCACCCGATAGGGTTACAGATGACCTGGCATCTGTTTTTATCAGTGGGAGCCAGTCTATAAATTTAGTTATAAATGGTAGTTCATAATCGATTTCTCCATCAATATCAGCTAAGATAATACTTCTATTCTCATTACCGATCTTAGGTCTGTCTTCCCTCACTTTCTCCGATTGATATACAAAGGTTCCACCAAGCTTGATATTATCACTAAACTCCATATCGGCTCTCATTCCAAGAATGGTTTTATTGTCCATTGCAAAAAGTGGTTTGAACTGAAAATCAATTAAAATTTCCTCATCTGGATTTTTTGCTTCACTTGTTAGCAACGTAATCATTCCAAAATCATAATCTACAATATAATCAACATTCTCTATCAGTTTCCTTTTGTCAGGTCCGACCTTTATTACAATACTTCCAGGAAGAATATTCATCTGTCTGAGATCAATTATATCTCTTCCAATCTTGCCTTTAACAAAAATATAATTATTAATCTCATTTGATGGGATATTCTCTTCTAAATAGATGATCGAATCATTTAACGAATAAAAGGGTTTGATAAATGGAAAACGTATGTAACCGGTAACCAAATTTATAGCAGCATCTTCACCATTTATTTTAAAATCTTTATTACTATCTAATCTTAGATATTCATTAAGCGTTTTAATGCTATCCGTAGTAACTTCTTGGGGTGCATTATAATCTGGTGTTGTGCCACCCGCCGGCATAGTATAAACACTCATTTCGAAGCCTTCATTTTTGATATTCTGCATTCCTAAATTGTAAATATTCCTAACTTGTAAATTCCAGTAATCCTCATCACTTGCTTCCTGATTGTATATGCGCAGCATCTTTGCTTCTACCGGATAAGCAGCAGCATCTCCAACTTTTGAACCATCTTTACGAGTATAAGCAATCCCGATAGAATAAATTCTATTTATCCCTTGCAATGTCATGATTATAATACCGGAATCCCAATCTACTAAGTAATCCGTTCCCTCTGAAAGAATATCAAAATGATATATGTCATCAGGATCGAGATAATTCACACCATCAATCGTCATCGTATTATTACTGGCAGATCCATCATCCAGGTAAACTGTAAGATCTTTTTCTGGGTCAGGAAGTAAATTTCCGCCTTCTGCTGTAAGCAACCATTTTCCATCTACCAATTTGATGGCATTATCTTTCCAACCTATCGGATAATCTATCCCTTCTATACCATCTGCATCACCATAAAGCGAATATAGCACTGATGGTTGTTCAATATAATAGTGTGTTCTATTAACAAAAGTATTACTTCTGAACACAGTTGAATCCGCTTGAGAATTACCTGTCCAAGTTTGTGTATTCTTTTGTGCTTCATCTTTACCCATGATCGTGGTAACTCTCAAATTACCAGCTTTGAATTGTGTTTTAATGCCAAAAAGACCTTCTGATGAAGCGCTATAACTAATAAATTTTGAACCGGATAATGAGAGTGAGATATTACCTGCATCAATTGCTGTTACAATTTCATCTTCATCACCTTCGTAATTTATATTGATCTCACTTGGCACTGGCATTACATCTTCATCGGAAGTAGATTGATGATTCACATTTACATGGATCTTTTCACCAATTGTTCCCCTGAGACGCAAGTTAAGATCTTGTCGCATTTCCGGAGTAAATTTGGTTTGATCATTTCTTTCATCTCCCGGATCACTACGAGTGGTACTTCTACCTGCAAATGTCAATCGTTGACTTCCATTAAGATTCAATCTTCCGGCTTTATCTCCCATAAATCTACGAACAGATTTCGGTAAAGCTATCTTGGGTAATTTGATAATAATTTCAGGAATCAAACCTTCACTCTGTTCGCGATCATCATCCCCCATAAGTTCCCTACATTTCTTAAGTAGTTCTTTTTTGAAATAGCCATAGAATGCGTTCCTGTTAAAACTCTCAAGTGATACATATATCGGAGGATATAATTCTATATTATTTAATTTTGCTGTAAGTTTAACTTGTTGTTCATCATAATCTATCTCTTTTTCTGTTTGGATCTGATAAGTGCCCAATTTGTTGTGTGGATAAGCTGTGATCGAAAATCCTTTTTGGAATCTATAAACATCAATTTCGTTATATTCTAACTTAGCTATTCCACTTAGCTTGAGTTCCGGTTGGAAACTATGTGCAAAAGAGAGTAAGTAAAACGACAATAATATCGAAACAGCTAATAATTTTTTATTCATCTATTTATTTGTTTTTATTTGCAACAGATAAGATTCAATCCATTTAGAGTTAAGTTTTTATCAATAATATCAATTTCTTTAGAGTTACTACAAATTAATTCTGCGATACCACCGGTAGCGATAGTTTTAATTGAACTAAAATGTTTATATTCCTTTTTTAATGCTTTTATAAAACCATCCAGCATAAAAGAATTCCCTGTGATAATCCCTGAAAGTAAGGCATCTGTAGTATTTGTTCCCAATAAATGTTTCGGTTTCTTTAATTGTATATTTGAGAGGAGTGCTGTTGAATCGAAGAGATTCTTTGCAGAAGTAATTACACCAGGAGCTATAATAGTTCCAAAAAAAAGACCATCCTTTCCAACTAATTGGATTGTAGTTGCTGTTCCAAAATCGCATATAATACAATTAGTTTTGTATTTGCTTATTGCTGAGAAAGCATTTACCACAAGATCTGAACCAACAAAACCAGGATCTTCTATGGGAAATTCTAATCCAAGCTCAGAATATGCATTAACAATTTCAACGTCACATTTTAGGTATTTGTTTATCAAGTGAGAAAATATTCGCGTAAGTTCGGGGACAACAGATGAGATCGCGACTTTCTTGACCTGTGGAAGTAATAATTTACGCTCATCTGCTAACTGCTTAATAATAGCAAAATATTCATCTTCCGTTTTTGCTTTATCTGTATTTAAGCGCCATGAATATAAGAATTCAGTATTAGAATAAAAACCCATTACAATATGTGTGTTTCCAATATCTACAACCATATTAATATTTTTCATAAGATCCTTTCCCCTAATTATTATGACATAATTTAGATTATGGTAAAAATTGTAAAATAATAATTAATAATATTAATACTTCATAAATATTGAAACATTCGGAAAAATCTGTAAAGTCCATATCTTGTCAATAAAAGAATAGTACCCAAAATAAAAAAAGCCGACTATTAAGCCGGCTTTTAATTCTTTAAATTATTAAATTATAATGTGATCGCTTCTACGGGACAAGAGTCAAGGCAAGCACCGCAATCAACACATTTTTCTGCATCAACAACAGCCTTATCATCTTTCATTTCAAGAGCTTCCGTAGGACATGTTTCAATACATGCGCCACAACCAATACAAGTTTCAGCATTAATTATTACAGCCATTTTATTCCTCCATTATTTAATTTAAAGCAAAAATTATTAATCTTTAATTTTGTTCAAGTTATTTTTATTAAATTAATTTTTTCTATTATTATTATTTTATTAAATTGAAGAAATTACAGGCATTTATATATGATGATTCAGCTATTCTTTTTGGTGTTGTTCCACGAATTTCCGAAATTTTCTCTATCACATATTGCAAATTTAAGGGTGAATTTCTTTTTCCTCTTTGTGGATGAGGAGAAAGATAAGGCGAATCAGTTTCGATGAAGAATTTATCTTCCGGCACTAATCTTATTGTATTATCCATGTTAGAATTTTTATAAGTAACTGTTCCGGTAAAAGAGATATACCAACCTTTTTCTATAACTTTTTGTGCAAAAATTTCATCACCTGAGAAACAATGAAAAACCACCTTTTTTACACTATTTCTACTTAAAATATCATAACAATCTTCATGTGCATCTCTATCGTGAACAATAATAGGCATATCTAATTCCAGAGCAATTTTTATCTGCTGTTCAAATACTTTTTTCTGCACATCTTTAGGAGATAAATTTCGATAATAATCCAATCCGATCTCTCCTATTGCAATTACTTTGGAATGCTGTGCTTTCTGGCGGATAAACCCTGCATTATAATCGGTTGCATCATGTGGATGAAATCCAACCGCTGCATAGATACGGTCATATTTTTCTGCCAGTTTTATACTTGCGTTGCAGGTTTTCTCATCAACACCGATGTTGATCATATATTCTATTCCGCTATTAAAACATTTTTTTATCAATTGATCTCTATCTTTGTCGAAATGTTGGAAATCAAGATGTGCATGTGTTTCAAATATTTTCATATTACCTCTTTTTATCTGCCGGATGCAAGATCATCATGATGAGATCTATCTTGTATTCTTTACTAACATGAAAAAAGATCTCTGCTAGATCACAAGAACCGGTATCTGATTTTGCTACCAAAAAACCCTTAAACTCTATCGTTCCATTTATTTTTTTTATACTGTCAATTCCAAAATATATTATTCTATCTTGCCAATATTCATTAAGAAGGAGCAAAATATCAGAGTAGGAATCTGTTTCATAAAGTTCACGACTATCAGAATAAACAACAAGTGTAGAAGCTGCTTCATCGTGAATTAATAAGAAATTCATAAGCTTAGAACCAATTGACCGATGCTCATAAACAAGCTGAGGAATGTAATTTGCAATCACCGAGATTTCGGTTTCCGATAAACTCGACATATCAATATTATCCGAACCTAACCTCATTTTTTTTCCATCCAATTCTAGATTATTTAGTGGATAAATATTCACTATATCCGCTCCAATTTCCACTTCCAATGTAAGATCTCCATCTAATTTTTCTTCAAATTTATCAATTTCAAGATGCCAAATATTTTGTTCATTTAAGATTGAATGGTTGGGAAATTCCTGAGCAAGGAAGTTGTGAATATTCTTAATTTTATTATGTAGAAGCTCACGTCGAGGTGGTGTTTCAAAATAATCTCTGATATATTCAGCAAGTGAAAGATCTTTGATATGTGGTTTAACCTCTTCTTTTTCAGGTTCAATAATTAGAGGGGGGAAATCTTTACTTTTAGCAAATTCACGTTCACGAATTCCGGAAATTATCTCTTTTATATTGTAGACTTGGGGAAATGATATTGTAAATTTATTCATTTCATCTGAAATAAATTTAAATCCCAATGTGTCTGCATTTGTTATTAGTTCAACCGGTTGTAATCTAAGTCTGGGAATTGGACGTTCTTCCCACATAAGTTCCAGAGCATTATCACCAATTTGTTCTTTGTATTTCAAAATAATTTTATTGTGATCTACAAGATCGGTTATGAACATCTTATCATTACAATTCAAGCGATAGATAAAGCTTTCAATAAAATTAATATAAGAATTTATTTGCTGTTCATCATCTATATAAAATGAAAATGGAACGATCTCTCTTTGAGAGTTAATTTTCCAGTTCTGCCAATCATACTCTACATTGATTTCACGACCATTTTTATCCAAAAAACATCTAACTACTTTTTCGCTGGTAAAGCCTGCAGGAAGATCACTATCAAGCTTTTCTGTTTCTAACCACGATCTATATAATTCATACTGATAAGAATTTATAAAATCACCTGCTTTGGGTTCAAAACCATACAACATTATAGTAATGAAAACAAATATCGTTATTAATAAAAGCTTATTAAATTTATTTGACATAACTATCCTGCTTAACTTTTGTGAACAAGTAAATTGATTGAATCAAAAGAGGTCAACCAAATCTATAATTAGGAGCGAATTATGATGATCGCTGAAAAAGATAAAAAAAGAATAATGGAATTTTATGAACTGAGTGGAGGAAACTTCAGTCTGCGAAAATTCCATAAGCCTGTTCTTGTTTATGATATTGATGGTGACAAGGTGAGGTATTCTCTCTGGGAAGAAGAAATTTTAGAAAGGTA
>JAYEKK010000104.1:10368-14475 GCA_034660955.1 Candidatus Cloacimonadota bacterium
ACCCTGCTATCCTTCTCCTAAAAGGCGAGGGAACAAAGAAAAGTTTAAAAACTGCATACTTGCAAGAAGATAAAATCTGTTTTCCTACTTCCACTGTCACTTGAGCGAAGACCAAAAGTGAAGTAAACGCCCATTTATTCAGAATCTTTTATTATCCTAACAATTTAAAAAAGATCTCAACCCCTATATTGATCGCCTTTTCGTCGGGAAGAAATTTAGGTGAATGTAGATCAGCATTACTATCTTCATTTCCAACTCCCAACCAGAAGAGAAGTCCTTTGTATTTTTCGGTAAAAAATCCAAAATCTTCACCGGTAAAAACCTTCTTTGCTTCTTTGAATTCAATTTGTGTCTCTAATGCCTTTAATTTAAGTTTCTTAAATAATTTTTCATCATTAATAACTTCTTTGTAATAAGCTTTATAAATTATTTCTGCATCAACTCCATGCTTTTTAGCAATTTGTGCTTTAACATTTTCTATTAAAGCAGCTAATATTTCATGATCTTCATCTGTGAATGCACGGAAAGTCCCTTCCAATCTGCATTGAGCCGGAACGGCATTCATCACAACACCAGCATTCATTTTACCAAAAGCACAGATCACCGGTTTTCCAATTGGAAATTCTCTCATTATCTCTTTTTCGATCTCAAGATAGAATTCTGCTCCTGCTGTAAGCGCATTTATTCCTTTTTCTGCAAAAGCAACATGTGCACTTTTACCCCTGAATACAATCTCAATCTCTTGAGTATTGGCAAAAAATATTCCTGATTTAGAAGCTATTTCACCTGTTTTTAATTCACCATTTACGTGCAGAGCATAAGCTTCGGAAATATCAAATCTATCAAATATTCCTGTATTTAATATACGCGTTGCTCCACCTTTTCCTTCTTCGGCTGGTTGGAATAAAAATAGTAGATTCTCATTAAGATTATCAGTTACAACTTTCTCAATTAGTCCAATCAAGATTGTCATGTGCATATCGTGACCGCAAGCATGCATTTTCCCTTTATGTTCCGATTCAAAACCGCAATTTGTGTCCTCGGTTATTGGAAGTCCATCCATATCTGATCTGAAAAGTTTATACTTCCCTTCCCCGCATGAATATTCGACTAATATCCCTGGGAAATCGAATGTGTGGATCTTTAACCCATCAAGATTCTCTAATAATTGTAGAATATATTTTTGTGTTTTAATTTCTTCAAATCCAAGTTCGGGAATTTTATGTAGTCCTTTCCGAATTTCAATTAAATCCATAATTAATTACCTCTTAATAAAATAAGTGAAACCTACTTTATTTTGTCAATTTTATATTTGCTAAAACCGATAATCAGCTTAATCTTTAACTAAATAAAGATAAAAGGAGGAATCTAAAGATGAAACGAATAAATCTTATTTCGATATGGAAAGAGAAAAAAGACTATCTCCATTTAAATAGCTAATCAGCATTGCTGAAAAATATATTGGGCTGCGAATTTTTCGCAGCCCATTTTTTATGTTATTCTTGACATCAAAGCTTTCTAAAAAAATTAGTTAACTAATGGTTGCCCCCGTAGCTCAGCTGGATAGAGCAGTTCCCTCCTAAGGAAAAGGTCACCTGTTCAAATCGGGTCGGGGGTACCAATTATTAATTAGGGATGAAAGATTAAGGATTAGGGATTAAAAAACAATATGTGGCTTTTATACATCGTCTTTGCAAAGCAAAACGATGTTTCTCTTTCATTTTTCTACAAACAAAACGCATCGGTTTTAGTTATTAGTTAGAAATTAGTAATTAGGAATTATGAGTTAAGATTAATTTACTAAAAATCCCTGTATTATAAAAGGATTTATGGAAACTCATTGAATATATATTTATAAAAAAAGAAAAGTGAAACCTTATACAAAGCTTCACTTTATAGCATCTCATTTACTTCAACAAAATCATCTTCTTCGTTTTCTCGAAATTATCGGTTTTCAATTTGATAGAAAGATATTCTCACCTCATACTAAAGTTTACCCATTCCACCTTGTTCCCAAGTTTACCCATTCCATCTTGTTCCCAAGTTTGTCTTGGGAACAAATCTTTATTCGACTCGAAAGTAAAACGTTGAATCGTCGTATATAATTTAGAGTTTTAATTCTTTGTTAATTATACTTTGATCAATCATAAAACATATCCTTAGGAATGTCTGTCTCGTGTACTATAAACTCTTTCAATCTTTTATCTGCTCCCCTTCTTTTTGCATATGCTATTAGAGTAGTATAATTAATTTGATACCTACGATGTACTTCATCAAAAATATTTTTCAGTTCTTGCCCTTGGACCCAATAAAAAAGTTTAAAGCCTAAAAACAGATCCACCAGAATTTTTTCTAACTTAGGAATAATTATTTTGCTATACTCTTTAACCGGACTGCGGCTTACATATGGCAATAGAATTACTGGTTCTTGTTCTTCCATCACATATTGCTCCATTTGCTTCTCATCTGGCTTCATAAAAACTTTTTTATACTCATTATCTTTAATATGATAATATACTGTTTCCAAAACATCAGCATCAGTTTCCAAGGTAATAACATTTTTCATTGGCTGGTGTATCATAAATTCACTAAGCCAGCTACTATCCCAGATGCTAAGATTGTCACTGAGATTTTTCCTTTTGACCGACATAAAAATTCTTTTCATTTTGTCTGAAACATCTGGTTGAAATTTTGGTTTTGCTTTCAAAGAATAAATACCTCGACTAATAGGAAATATTATTTTTTTCTTTTTTAGATTATAAATATTCCAGGCAAAAGTAGGCTCTATAATATCCGGCTGATATTCTTTGTATAGATTAAACAATTCATCCCTACTAATGGATTCACGATTGGAAAATCTGTCGCGAATTGCTTTAATAATTAATTCTATTTTCGTTTTAACCTCCACCAATATTTGCCAACAAAGTTAATTTGTTGGCGAATATTTGAAAACTTCAAGTAGCAATAAACACTTATTTGAAGCACGATACAAATATTTCTATACATTTATTTTTGTAAATATTTTTTTAATCTAAATAATTTTTCAATATTGTTTTCAAGAACAAATAACATCCCAAAAAGTGTAAAATAGAGAACAATTTACCTGCCAAAAAGTGTAAACTCTATAACGTGATCTTTATAATACTACCCTTTATGAGTGGACTTGACTTAAAAAGCGTTAGCTCTTTGAGTTAAGAACATAGAGTGGACTTAAGAACATACACGACAAAAAATCTTGACTGCTGATAAACCTTGATTAGCTTTTTTGATGAAAAAGGAGTTTAGTATGAAATATGAAAACAATTACCAGATCGATTATTCTCAAAGAGAAACAAACGCAGAAATTGATGAGCTATTTTTACATCGCTGGTCACCGCGTTCTTTCCAAAAAAAAGAACTCCCTGATGAAGTTGTAAGAGAAATAATAGAAGCAGCACGCTGGTCTCAAAGTGCTTTTAATGAGCAACCCTGGCGTATCTTAACTTCCACCGAAAATACATTTGATAAGTTCTTGCAACTGCTGGTAGACCGCAACCAGTTATGGGCAAAAAGTGCTTCCCTGCTGGGATTCATAATTACCAAAAAACATTTCAGCCATAATGATAAAAACAATAGATGGGCAAATTTTGATGCTGGTGCCGCCTGGATGGGATTAACTTTGCAAGCCAGAAAACTGGGACTTTACACCCACGGAATGGCAGGAATCAAACGGGAAGAAGTGTATAAAACTTTTGGGATCGATAAAGAAAATTTCCGAGTTATCTGTGCTTTTGCATTGGGAATATTAGACAAACCCGAAAAGCTGGAGAAAAGCTTTAGAAAAATGGAAAAACCATCTACCAGAAAAATTTTAGAAGAGATCTGGAAGAGCGGGGAGTGGAATAATTAAAATGTTAGTGGACTTGACTTAAAAGCGTTAGCGTTGAGTTAAGAACACTCTCAAAAGATCCGTCACTCTGAGGAATTCTGTCACAGGCATTCGACGACTCGTCACGGCGTAGCTTTAGCGAAGACTGAAGAGTCTGGTTGTAAGAGCACCTTATTTCCGTTCTCAACTCTACTGTCTGAGTGGACTTGACTTAAGAAGCGTTAGCGCTTGAGTTAAGA
>JAYEKK010000105.1:0-3549 GCA_034660955.1 Candidatus Cloacimonadota bacterium
CATCTCAGATGACAAGACAAAAGGCACTTCAAGTTCTTCCCAACTAATATTCCCTTCAACATCGCTACCTGGATATACAAATATTCCATTCTTGATGTTAGATTGAGAAGGATTATTCAGATTATGGAATGTGTTCGATGAATCAAGATTCATTCTTCCGTTAATCATCAAGGGTTTCACATTATTATAGAATGCATTTCCAATTATTGTTGTATTCGCTCCTGCATGACTTGCATCAAGTACCGGATCATCTGATCCATCGTTGTTAATAAATAAGCAACTGGAAACATTTACTGCTGTATCATTATCCAAACAAAGTGTATATGTACTAGAGTAACCACCACCATAATAGAATTCACAGTAATTAAATGAAGATGAATTGTTAATACCTTGTAACATGAGATAATCCCAATCACCAGCATTTGGAGAAGTAACATCATCATCATTGTTTGTATCACCAATAACATCATCATCTTTATATGATGTAAAAATGACTGGTGCAGATATAGTTCCATTACCAGTTATAGTTCCATTTATCCAGAGATCTACTCCTGTATCAAGTTTTAATGTTACTCCTGGTTCCAATGTTAGTGAGATACCAGCCGGGATTAGATATTCACCTTCCTGTAATACAAAAGGTACTTCTGTTTCACTCCATGTAATCTGTCCGTCAAAATCGTTTCCTTCAACGAGAATCCCATTATGATCATTTATAGCGGAACGACTTTCCAGAGCGTGGAAAATATTTGAATCATCCAAATCAAATGTTGCATTAATGTTTAATGGCCAAATATTATCATAAAAAATATTATTCTGAATAATTGTTCCATCTCCTGCTTCATGTGCATTCAAAGCACCTTCTTCTCCTTGATTATGCGCAAATGTACAATTGGTTATTCTTACTTCCGTATCAGGGTCTAAGTACATTACATATTTATCATAATACCCGCCGCCATAATAAAATTCGCAGTAATCAAAAGTAGAAGTATTGTTGTCACCTTGAATATCAATATCATCCCAATCACCGCGAGCTGGTTCAGTTGCATCTCCATTTCCGTTTGTATCACCACCATAAGCATCATCATGCCAGGAAGTAAAAATAATTGGCATAAATTCAGATCCTTCAGCAACTATCAATCCACCTTCAGCACCCTGAACTATCCAGTCAGCTCCATCTTTAAATTTTATTCTGGTTCCTGGGTTTATTGTTAGAACAGCTCTAATGTAAATTTCACCTTCTATTACATATATGTTGTTATTAGTCCAGGTTGTATTTCCTACGATATTATTTTCAATTAAAACAACAGTAATTGGTTGAAGCTGAAAATTTACATTAGTAGATTCTCCTGCATAAACTTCGATATCTTCAACAACCTGCATATTATAACCTTCTGCAGTACAGGTAAATGTGTAAGTGCCTTCATCTGTTTGGAAAGAATAGGTTCCACCGGTTCCAGAGATTGCAACATCTGAAGTTCCATCATTGATCGTAGCACCACCAAGTGCTTCACCGGTATTTGCATTAGTTACAATCCCTTCTACTGTACCTGGCTCTTCCGGTCCGGATGGATCTTCTTCACATCCGATAAACAATAATCCAAAAACCACAATAAAAACTGCTAATAATTTGTTAATTTTTGTCATAGTTCTCCTCCTAATTAATTAATTTCTTTATTTGCACTTTGCTAAAAACTAATTATTTGAAACTTAAGTCAAGACATTAATTATTTAATAGTTTATTTATAAGTAAGTTACATATTTCCCCACTGGTAATTTTTCAGATCTATTTTATCTGATATAACTTGAATTCCTTCACTTTCCAACATAGCTTTCTGCATTTCCAAACCGTCTCCGGATCTCAAAGAAATTTTCCCCTGAGAATTTATTACACGATGCCAGGGAAGATCAAATTTTTCGGAAGATGAATGAAGGATCCTGGAAATTTGTCTCGCAGCTTTGTTGTTACCTGCTAAATTTGCAATTTGACCGTAAGTTGCAACCTTACCCTTAGGGATCTGCTTGATAAGTTCAATTACCTTTTTTGTGAATTTGGTCATTTAAATTCCTATTTGTACATCGAAATTCCGATTTCGATATTATTATTCAATCAAAAAAAATTGAAATCATTTTAACAAAACTTTTACCGGTTCCAAACCATAAGGAGAACCTTCTTTTATTGCTTTTAGAATTGTACCTCCACCGGTAAAAAAATAGTAAGAATCATCTTGTAGTGCACTTTTATAAAGGTCAGGAAGAAGTGTTTTAAATTCTTGAAGTGTATCACCACCACCGAAATATTTCCTGCATTTTTTGTTTTGGGATATGATCTCATTCAAACAAATAGTTCCCTCCGCAAAATTGGGAGTGAAGCCCATTACTGCATTTACAAAAATCGTATTTGCATTTGTGAAAACTTTTTTGATCTCATCAATTTGGAAGGATTTTGGGGCACAATCTAAAATATAATTTAACGAATCTCCTTTTGAAAGATTATTGATGTTAATCACTTTTTTATTCTTGTTTGAATCAAGAGAATCTGACTCAATAACAAAAGGTAATTCAATAAGTTTATTGGGATATTTAGCTGCCATCTCAACAAACTTCTGAGCAGATTCAATATCACTATTGCTAATTCCTTTTATTGTTATTCCGTATTTGGCACACAGATAGGCATTATAGATAACACCGCCAATAATCAGATGATCAGCACTTTTTAAAAGGGCAGATAACGGTTCGATCTTTGTATCAAATTTAGAGCCGGCTACTACTGCCAATAATGGTTTTTCAGGAGAAATAATATTCTTTAAATTTTCTATCTCTTTTTGCATCAGCAATCCTGCATATGATGGTAATAGTTTTGCAATCTCAACGGTAGAAGCATGCGGCTGCCAGGATCCAAAAGCATCATTCACAAAAATATCTGCCAATTCTGCTAGATTTTCTGCCATAGTAAAAGATTTAGTTTCTTCACCCCGAAACCAGCGTGTATTAGGAAGATACAATCCATCAAACTTTCTTTCTTTTAGATAATTAATATAATTATTCTTGTTGAAATCAGGGACATTATCGAAAGCAATTTTAAAATCAAGTTCAAAACTATCTTCCAAATATTCCACGATCGGTTCAACAGAAGTTTGTTCGGAAATCTTGATCTCACCGGTTTTTTTGTTTCTGGGTCTGCCAACATGTGACATTAGTATTGGCAATCCTCCATTATCTATAACAAAATTTATTGTCTCAATCGAGGCATCTATTCTATATGGATCTTTTATAACACCCTTTTTTACCACATTGTGATCAACACGGATAAGGACAACTTTACCTTTTAAATCAGCATTTTGTATGCAGGGAAAATCAACCATAATTCACCTCCGATTTTCTACTAACGAATACGAGGTGGATTATTCGATTACTTGTTTTTTTTTTGCAACCTATTTCTTAAAATAATCATAAAAAAACAGTCTTTGTGATAAAAGCTGCCGGAAATCAATTGTAATTTTCTTCTACCTAAATTGAACGATTCTTGTTCCCAAAGTAGGCTTTGGGAAC
>JAYEKK010000106.1:0-14216 GCA_034660955.1 Candidatus Cloacimonadota bacterium
TAAATTTGATAAAATTTATGTTGGTTATACTTCTGATTTAAAACAACGATTACTATCTCATAATGAATTAGCAAAGAAAGGATGGACAATCAATTATCGCCCTTGGGAATTAATATATAAAGAGGAATTCACAGAGAAGAAACTTGTTATGAAAAGAGAAATTGAACTGAAATCTCATAGAGGTAGAGATTTTATAAGAAAATTAATGAGATCTTTATAGGTGGCTGTTATCCGGCAGTTGCCGGACGAGGGTTCAAATCTCCGGCAGCAGCCGGAAGCCATAATAAAAGGCTTCCGTTTTTTGGAAGCCTTTTATGATCAATTTAGATTATTTGATCTCGATTTTTTTTGCTGGTTCCGGTTCGGTTTTCGGAATCGTTATAGTAAGAACACCATTTTTAAATTCAGCGTTGATCGATTTAACGTCGCATTGCTCGGTTAATGCAATTGATCTTTTGTAATTACCACTGTATCTTTCACAACGATAATAGGAATCTTTTTTCTCTTCTTTCACTTCTTCACGATTAGCTTCGATAACGAGATTATTGCTGTCAATTGAGATGTTAACATCTTTTTTGTCGATCCCCGGAAGATCTGCTTTAATCTGATAATTTTTTTCATTCTCTACCAGATCGATAGCCATTGTTCTTACATTTTCATCAGCTTTATCATCTTCAAAGAAATTATCAAAGAATTTATCAAAGGCTGATACCATGGGGAAATAATTCCCTCTTCTTCTAATTGGAACGTATCTCATAATAACCTCCTTAACGTTTTTATTAACGTCCATATAAATATAATAATCAGAAAAAACTGAATGTCAAATAAAAATAGCAGTCTCCGCTAAAGAGTGCTAAAAAATATTATTCAGGGTTTTTATTGCATATAGAAATTGAATTTTGTAAATGTCATTTACTAGGAGGATGAAGATGTTATTAAATTGTATTAAAGAACGATACAGTGTAAGAAAATTCCAGAACAAACCAATTGAGCAGGAGAAATTGGATATTCTACTTAAAGCAGCACAACTTGCTCCATCTGCAAGTAATAAGCAAACTTGGAAATTTGTTGTGATCAGAGATCTTGATAAAAGGAAACAACTCACTGAAATCTGTAGAGGACAGAAATTTGTTTCAGAAGCTCCAATTACAATTGTAATTTGCAACACTAACCTGGATTATGTGATGACATGCGGCATGAATGCTCCTGTTATTGATGGTACAATCGCTGCTGAGCATATTGTACTGCAGGCTGTAGAGTTAGGTCTGGGAACTTGCTGGATAGGAGCATTTTATCATGATGAAATGGCTAAATTGATCAATCTACCGAAAGATTATAAAATTGTTGCTCTGTTGCCAGTTGGATATCCAGCAATTGAAAAAGGAAAAAGAGATCTGAAATCTATTGAAGAAGTAAGTGTTTGGGATAGTTTTTAGAGAGAGATTGAGTCTCTGGTTTTTGTTAAGTTGTAAATTCATTGAAGTCAAACCCAACAACCAGTACTTTTAAAGTTATACAAAATTCTCTCTTTCTTGATATCTTTTTGTTTATATGTGTAATCATACAATTCTATCAATGATTCCAAATCTAAAAAATCGAATATCACTTGATTAATGTGCATCCAAGATATACTAATAGTTAATTCATTATGCTTTATCACACAAAAAGATTTTTCTTTTTCATTATTATATTTATTAGTATCTTTAAAATATGACAGAACTATCCATCCGTTCTTATCAAAAATTCTAAAAATTTCACTGATATTAATGTAATAGTATATTCTTTTTTTTCCTAAAATCAAATCAGCAATATACTTTTCTTTTATTGGGTAAATTGTGAATGGAGTAAAATTCGGTGAATATTTTTTTCTAATTTGAGAATCTCCAGGAATTATTATATCATTTCCTTTTTTTAAAGTGTTAAACATATTTTGAATGAGATTTCGATACTCCATCTGTGTTTTTTGAGGTTTTGATAAATCTGTTGCTATTAGACCCAAATAATTATTCATAATTTTAGATGACACACCATTGGTTTCACATTCGTATAATATGTTTTCAAGTGAAGTGAAATCATATTTAGGTTTTATGGAAGTGTGTTCAATGTGAACAGAATTTCCTTTTAGCTTCCCAACTTTATTATTAGCAAATGATACGAAATTTTCTCGTCTTTGTTTTTGTCTTTTTAATCGCTCTCTCCACTTTTTTCCGGAACATGATGTACTGGATTTTATTTCTTTTACTTCGATTATTCCGTTATTATTTTTTACTATAACATCACCAATTCTTGCATAATTTGTTAATGAGTTTAAAATAAATTGTACTTTTGATTCATTCTTTATCTGGTTACCCCAATTATTAAGTTCCTTCAGTCCACCTTCATCTAATTGTAAATAACCTGGATCATCTTCTGTTCCTAAGCAATACATTAGCGATCTATTAAAATCAAACATTCTCCATAAGTGACCATCACTTATTTCTTTTAATGCTTTTATAATCAACTTACAATTTGTAACTTCTTTTTCCAAATGTGTCAAATTTGCATTTGAAATGTCCTTTTCTGATGCGGTTTTATTATACTTTGTGATATTTGAAGGATTCTTCAAAATATCTTTATAGGCTTTTATTGTTTCTTGTGTTTTGTAAATATCACCCATTAACTCAAGTTGTAATTTGAACATTGATAACCTATTATTTATTCTTTTCCTAGAAATAAGCAAATAATCTTCGATTACGTCTCTCCATTCAAACAAAGATGGATTCCACATACCTGGTTCAATTATTTGTTGATTCGAATCTCCTTTATCTATATTAATGCTTTCTTTAACCTTCATTCATATTCCTTGTTCGTTTTTGTTCGTTGTTTCTCTTCCGTATTCATATGTGTTGATCCGTGAACTATAACTTCTTCACTCTCTTCCCGATCAACTTCTTGAGTTTCTCATACGAAGGTGGGGGACCGGTTCTTATCTGTTTGCCATTTACAAAAAGAGCATCGGAAATTCCCCATTCTAAAAATGTGTCTCTATCAAAAGTATCTATCTCTTTGAAATCAACTTTATCTCCAAATTCTTTAGAAGCTCGTTTTGTTCTTTCAAACACAATATTCTGAGCAGGACACCAACCGTTTAAAAAGGTAGTTACATTTACTTTACCTGACACTTTTCCTGGCTTTTTCTTTTCACGAATCCATTTAGGTGGTACAGCATCATCAGTAAATTGTTTCCATAAAAGAACCTGAATTCCCATATTATCAGTTTTTTTAAAACCTTGTTTTTTGAACCAGGCAGCTTTCATCCAGAATGGTAGAGAAAGACCCCAAGCTGCGATACCTTTTGCACCGAGTTCTTCTGCATCTTTTTCTGCAGATAGTATCAATGCTTTTCCCATTCCTTGTTTCTGCATGTTTCCCACACCTTTACCTTTATAACCATGAACCCAGATGCAATAAATAAAGTAGAGGTCATTTCCTTCAGCAGGTGAATATTCGATTGGAGCATATTGTATCATACCACAGGCATTATCATTTTCATCAAGAGCAAGTTTAACGTGTAAACCCTTGTTCTTCATTTTTTCAAACCATTTCTGTTTGTGGTCGCCTGCTTCCTTCATCTCATCAGACCAGTCTTCCAAACAGCAGAAAAAAGTTTTTAGATATTTCTTATTTAGGTCGATGATTTTTATTTTATTCATAAAATACTCTCAAAAACCTAAGATTTCAAGTGATTAAATATAAAATTATATTCAATTATTTTGTAATTTTAACATCCAGAAAGTAGATTCCAAAGCAAGACCGTCTTTGGTTCGTCTATTTTCACCAAGACCCATATGAGAACCGGTAATAAAATAAGAATTATTTTTCTCTTTTAGGTATTCTTTTGGGAAAAGGTAAGTCCCATCTTTCTGTTTGAACTGCTCTAAATGCTTTAAACAATTTTTATACCATTTACTTTCTCTAGCAACCTTAAACGGACTCATTAAGATCATTATAATAATTATATTTTGTTTGTGAAATTCGTCGATATCGAAACCAAAATATCCGGGTAACCAGACATTCCAGCCTAATACAGTATAACGTTTAACTCCAGCCATGACAATCCCATAGTCTTTCGGAATTTTTTGATATTTTTTATCTAAAATATAGGAAATAATTTGATCGATCTTATCGGGAAATTCATCATAAAATGCTGAAAATGCAAGAAGATCATGTATCCATGGTAGTTTAAATTTACCATCTGTATACAACTCAGGATCTATAAGGGAATGATCTTCAAATGCGCTGGATATTCCTTTATAATTAGCCTTATCAACGAAAATAGAAAAATTATTATCTTTGGTAAAATCATAGATCATGTTAATTCGTTCACGGATGAAACTACTAACAGGTTCAATATCTTTAAAACCAGATGCAGATAGAAATGATGCAATAAGGTTTTCATAGAAAAAATCAATAGGGTTTTCAATAGGTTCTTCCGATTCTGTCTCGATACTTTCTTTCAACCACTTAACGTATGATTTAGATGAGTCTTCTAATTTATTGAAACCTGCCTTTATCCCCATGAATACAAGTTTGCCCATTGCATTTTCAAAACAGTAATCATAGCTGCCATGTATATAATTTAACCTACGTTTATCTTTCAGGCATTTCATCCAATAGTGAGCTTTTGGTGTTTTCATTAATTCTGTTCTTAAAGAAGAAATATTGTATTCCGATTTATCGTCAGCAAGTTCTGTTGCAGTACGATATCTAATTATCGCATCTCCGTTTTCAAATAGCCATTCAATTAGTTTCTTTTGCTTCATTCACTTCCCTTTATTCTTTATACTTAATATTTACATTTATTTTACTAATGTATTGAAAATAATATAGATATAATGTCAATAAAAAAAGAGATGGAAGAAATCCACCTCTAATTTATTAGTCCATTTAAATCACTATTTTAGTAGAAGACACTTTTTTACAGATAATTGTGTATCAGTCTGCAATCTATAAAGATAAACACCGGATGAAACATGATTACCATTATCATTCTTCCCATTCCATACTACACTATAGGGGGATGCAGATAATTGTGCATTAATTAGTATTCTTATCAATTGTCCCTTAATATTAAATATTTTCAAAGTCACTTTAGAATCTTTTTTTAGATTGAAACTAATTGAAGTTTCCGGGTTGAATGGATTTGGGAAGTTACCAATTAATTCAGCTATATTCGTGGGATCAGGAATTGAAATGTTTGGCGAATGGGAAACAACTTCACCACCTGAAATGCAGATCACCGTTCCATTTCTACCGCCACATACCATTTCCCAAGATCCATCTGAAGCAATATCAGGAATTCCTGCAATAGCATCGACAGGAGTTCCGACATTAACAGAACCCAATTCCGAACCATCGACTCCATTCAGGAAATATCCGTAACTATTATTGAAAAGAGTTCCAATCAGCAAATCATTGATTCCATCTCCGCTGATATCCTCTATGCGAGCAGCATTCCATGGTTGGTCAGCAACAGGTTGACTCCAGATTTGGTCTCCGGTGAAACCATCGATAACAAGTGCATTATGAAAGCCACTATGAACTATACAAAAATCGGGAAAACTATCTTCATTAATATCGTCGAGTTTGATGAAGCGCAAGATTATTGCTGTTCCGATATTTCCATTCCAGATTTCGGATCCATCAGCAGGTTCGATGCAGTAATAATTCCCGGAAAAATCTCCGGCAATGATTTCCTTTACTCCATTCCAATTACAATGAGATGTCTGTTCCAAAGCCCAGACAGATGAACCGGAAACATCATAAGACCAGATTTCATTACCGGTTTCTCCATCTATTCCGTAAACAATTCCCTGTGATTCATAAAGGTTGGAAGCTCCACCAATAACATCCGGTTGTCCATCATAATTTGCGTCTTCGATTCCAAGCACGGAAAATTTAGGTCCCGGAGCATAAAATTCCCAGATAGAATTTCCGGTTAATCCATCGAGACAATAAATCCGTTGAGGACCCGTATAATTTCCATCATTTCCAGTAGCAGCGAGGACATCTGGTATTTCATCATTATTATAATCATATTTTACATAAACCTGGTAAACCCATCCACCATCTCCGTATTCATGAGTATCATGAGTCCAGATAATTTCTCCTGTCAAACCAGAGAGAGCATGGATCGAGCGATCTCCCCACGCAGTTCCGACGATAACATCTTTGTAGTCATCACCATTTATATCATCAATTATTGTTAAACCTGATTGGGAATAAACTGAACCGAGTTCATGTTCCCAGATTATATCTGCAGTTCCAGATGAATTACCATTGAAACAGCGTATGAAATTATCTTCAGAACAAACAATCACATCATCAATATTATCACCAGTAACGTCAAAGATGGGAGCAATAGCTTTTGGAGAATTATCATAACCTGTATTAATTTGATATTGCCATAGTTGCTGACCGATCGGGTAGGAAGAATCATCTCCAATTCCATCGAGAGTAATACAAACCATTGGAGTTATAGGATCATTACTATGAATTGTGCAAGCTCCATTATAGCTTATAGCATCATCAGGATTGAACCATATCCGCAAATCATAAGTTTCCATAGAAAGAATAATAATAGGAAGTTCAACTGTATTATCGACATAATACTGAGCGATTTCAAATTCAAGCTCACTGATCTCCAGATCTTCATCTCCTTGATTGCTTATCTCGACATATCTTCCGGTAATAGCATCTATTCGTACTGCACCGTAGTTAATAGAATTTGGTGCAACAACTATATGGGGACCATCATTTATAGCTGTTCCAATAAACGAGATTTCAGCTTCTGTATATAAAGGATCGTTTGAATAAATCATTCCAATTGCATCCAATATACCTGGTTCTTGGGGTGAATAAGGAATATCACAATATACATATTCACCTACAGGTATGGTGAACATCATTCCAGTTTCCCAAAAAACAAACTCAGATCCCTGACCTGTTATATCTCCAAACTCTACTAATAATTCTGCAGCCCCGGAATTTGATATTGTAAATCCACCATAAACCATTTCACCAAGAGTTACAGTTCCATAATCAACCAAGGTAGGATTAATATTCATTTGAGGATTTCCAGCACCTTCCAAATCTACTTTATATAGATAGTCAACTCCACCAGAACCATTATCGCAATACCACAAGTATTGTCCATCCCAGACGATTCCGGCAGGATCTGTTCCTTCAGAAGGGTGTGTTTCTAGTATTGTCCCTGAAGTATCAACTTTGTATAAAGCATCGTCATAATAGTCTGCAATCCAGAGATCACTTCCATGTACGGATAAATCCCATGGTTGTTCAGTAGTACCGGGTAGTTCAAAGTTAAATTGCTGTAGAACAGTTCCGGTATTATCAACTTGATAAATTACACTCGGATTATCCGGGTAGTAGGTAGCAACCCAAAAGTTGCCATTATCATAAGCAATGCCGGACATATAATGATCTGGTAGGTCAAATTCGGAAAGAATGTTTCCTGCCATATCATACCTGTATGCAACAGCAGGCTCATTTGTGCCATTCCGATGATCTGTTAACCAAAGATTTGTTCCATCATAAGTTAATCCGTAAGTATCTTCCAAAACTGGATCGGTAAATTGGAGTTGATAACTTCCATCACTTGGATCGATCTGATAAACTTCATCTCCATTTGCTCCATAAATACCGCAATAAAGATAATTTCCGTCATAAGCTAACCCGGATGCTCCTTCGGAAATCGAGAAAGTTTGTACAATTGTCCATTCAGCTGATAGCATTGCCGTAATGAATATAAATAAAAGGAATAAACTTTTTTTCATTATCGCCTCCTTATTAAGTAATGTTCTAAGTATCAAAAAAATAAAAGGTTATGAATACTGTCAAGTAAGATAATGCTAAATGAAATGGAAAAAATATTTTTTTACTGGACGTATAAATTTAAATTTCACAAATATAACTTACAAATAGGAAGTATGCTATAATAGTTTTTTAGAAATTGAATTTTAGGAGGATATATGAAAAAAATGATCTTACCAATTTTATTGATTTTATTTTTAATTGGTTGTTCGATACCTGATGAAATTGGTTTACCGTCATGGACAGTGCCGATTCGCATGGTAATATTAAATGATTCGTTCGATGCAGAAATTATTGCAACAGAGGTTGGTTCATTTCAGGCAAATGGTGATACGCTCCAGTTTTATGAAGTTGTATCGGAATCACAGTATTTTGGGGATATTGAAATTGATGATACCGAAGTACATAACACTTCATATACACTTGGTGAAGTTGCACCATCTGAGGTTGCACTATTAAATGGACAGCCGGTTAATGTCTTACCGAATTATCCGAATTATACAATTCCATTTGAGATAGCAAAAGATTTTGAACCATTTGATGAGTATGAACAAATTAAATTTGTAAGTGGGAATTTAAATATTACAATTACTAATAATACTGTTTTCTGGCTTGGTAACGCTCCAGGAGGATTACCATTAATAGTTCAGATTCTCGATGATAATAGTGTTCTTATGGTTGAAGAAGCAATATTTGAAAATGTTGCACCACTTGGTGGTTCTGCTACTGGAGTTATAAGTCTTGCAGATAGTTTGATTGGTAATAATATTACTATTAATCTAATTGGTGAAGGAGATATAACTGATAATGGTACAGCTACAATAGATACTTCAGCAACCGTACAAATGGATATCCAGATTACTGATATACAAGCTGAATATGTGATAAATGCTTTGATTCCATCACAGCAAATAGAGCTTATTGAAGGCTATACTGACATTGACCTTGTACAACCTGAGATTGTGGATGAAGATAGTTTCATGTTTAGTGGTAACAGCTCGATCATCTTCACTATTGATTCTCAAATTCCTATGATTGCATCTTTTGAGCTTATATCAATACGTGATACAACAGAAATATTACTAACTCATAATGAAGGAGAACCGATCAATCTGGATGTTGGAGAAGGAATTACCCAAATTGAATTCACATCGGATAATTACAATATTAACGAAATGTTGCAGCTCATTCCTGATGGATTTGAGTATTCGATGGATCCGTTTATTGGGGACGGAACTATAATACCTTATCTTTCATTTGATGATTCCGTCTCTATAGATTTTGAAGTAATAGCAGATATTCAGATATTAACTTTTGAAGAAGATGGAATTTGGATCATTCCGCTTGATGAGGGAGAGTTCAGCATTGAGACACAGGATACTGAGGCATTTGAACAACCAATGCAAGATGCATACAATTCTGGTAAAATAATCTTCAAGTATTGGAATAACACAGGCATGGAAGTTGGTTTTGACTTTCTTGTTTCTGATGACAGCACTAAAATTTTCACAGAGATATTCAATTTTGAAGAACCCGATACAAATTATGTCCAAATGTTTAGAGTTCCTCTTCTTGAGGAGACAAGCGGCGATAATTATAAAGAATTTGAACTAAATGTGTTACAGAGTGAATTAGGGTATTTTGTTAATGATTCTATTTATACTATTCCCAGAGTTCACATTTTCAGTGAAGGTGAGATTCCATGGACTGGTGGTTTGCAAATTCAAGCCGATCTGGTAATTGAAATTAATGTCAGCAGTGATTTGTTTGATTAGGAATAGGGAGAATACAAATGAAAATAAAAATAATAACAATATTCATATTAACTATAAGTTTAGCTTTATTCGGAAATTTTGATTTCTTCCCTGAAAATCCTGCAAATAATGCAGATAGGGTCTATTCGCAAATTCATCTTCCTCTTTCATATGATATTAATGTGAGTAACTCACTTCTCAGGCTTGATGATATGTTGATGTTTCAAGAAGGACATCAACTTACCGATAATGAGAAGAGCGTCCTAACTGCAGATGATTTTCTTATGGATTTTAATACATCCACAAGTTTTTTAAATTTTGGACATAAATATTGGAATTTTGAATTTGGGTTAAAAACTTACGGTAATGTAGAAATTCTGGATAAAATGTATTCCAATCTTGTGATCTATGGAAATGATACAAATAGACCATATATAAGCAATTCAGGTGAAGGAAGTATGGTGTTCTCATTCTGGAGAGCAACTTTGAATTATGCATATCCTAAAGGTCTTAGGTTTGGAATGATCCCTGGATTATTTCCTGAAAAAGAAAGTAATTCCTTCGTAGAATATTTGAGGGATATGACACTCTATTTGGGTGCAAATATCAATTTAGATTATTCAATGATGTATGCATCACTTGAAGAAAGTTCTCAAAGATTTGGCTCTATGACCGATAGTCTTTATTATCATTATCAGGCTCATTTCAAGTATACTGATGAAGGTTCTGTTGGAAGATTAACGCCCTCAGTTGGATTTGGTGTGAAAGCTAAAATATTTAATGGGAATTTCCATGCTCAGATCGATGATATTTTTATGCAGTTAAACTATAAAAATCTTGCTGGCGGGTGGTATGACCAGTACTACAGAAATGATCTGTTCTTTTTCGACGAAGATTATGAAGCGATTGAAGAAACATTTGTAGAGGATGATTCAACAAGAGTTAAAAACCGTTATGTGAAATTCAAACCTGGAATTAGTGTCGGAATGGATTATACGATCGTAAGTAGTTTGCAGGTTATGGGTAAATACATCAATAACCAGCACTCATATAAAAACGGATTCTCATTAGGGTTAGGGTATCAATTGGGATTCTGGCCACTTCAAACTGTTGTTGGATATGATGATAATATTTATTATGAGTTCAAAACCGGATTAATATTTGATAGATTCGAATGGCAAACAGGAGCTACTTTCTATCATGGATTTTTCCGTTATGGAAAAGGAATAGGATTGAATTCATCTATGATGTTCAAATTCTAATAATTGAAAGAAAATAGAAATTAGGCAGCCTGCATTTTTGCAGGCTGTTTTTTTATAAAAGTCCCCATCTTTTTCTCAAGAATAGTTCAATACAGAATGCAAGTAAAAAGAAAGCAATAATATACCATTCTTTATAAATCGGAATTTCAGAAACCAATTTGATGATCTCATTTTCTGCTTTATGAATTTTAAGATCAGCTACTTTATCTATTATCCTTCCGTTTGTTTTGTTTGAAATATACGAAAGGAGCGATAAATTAATTCCCGTATCTCTGCTTTCCGGAGAAATATGGGAAATCATGAATTTACCTTCAGTTTGTGAATTCGATGGTTTATCGGAAATTACAAATTTGAATTTACCGGGTAGCAGATTCGAGATTTTTATAAAATAATTATTATTTTCTTTCAGCATAAAACCTTGATAGATGATTTGATTTTCGGAATTAATAATGGATATTTCTGCATTCATTTCTGTGATGGGTGAAAGTGTTTCATCATATGCATGTAGATCTATCTGAATATCTTCACCAAGATTGTACGAATTTTTATTTAATGATGCATAAAAACGCTCAGAGCTCGTTTGACCTAACCATGAAAAAATGTTATGCATTAAATTGTTATAACTATTCCCGTAATTCCAAAGCTGCCACTTCCAAAGATCTAAGAAAGTAAATTGCAAGATCTTCCCATTTCCAATATTTTTGAATAGTACCGCAGAACTTTTCTCATAATTGTTAAATTTTGCAAGTATTTTTGCTTCTACTTTTGAATTAACATAATAATAAGAAACAGGCGGGATATTTTTTAAATCTTTCTTTTCGATTGAAGAAAATGTGTTAAATTGTTCGCTCTGCTTAGTGAGTGATAAAGTAGATTTAAAAGTTCGTTTGATATTAGATGAGGTTGCAGGTGAAATACTTTCCAATTCTTTTATTGGTTTTCCAATGATGAAAAGTCCACCGCCATTTCTTACAAATCTATTAATTATGATTACTTCATCTTGAGAGAAATTTAGATTACCATTATTGATAAGTGCAAGGACATTGATCCTATCCATTTCAGTTTGTAAATGTGTATTATTCCCTGCATATTGCAATCCATTTTTCTTCAATAGAAATTTGCCTTGCCAGTGTTGATCTTGATTTACAGCGGCAATAATAAATTTTACATCCCAATTTAAATTATCGGAGATCAATAAAGCTTTAGAACGGTCACGTTTAATCTGAATGACGCTATTGAGAATATTGTTATCAGTATTTACTTCGATAGAATCTGTTGATATTTTCAAACTGATTGGAGTAAATCCGGTATTTGAAAATGAAGTATCAAATATAATTTGCAAGAAATCTTTTCCTTTAAGATCAATCTTTTTTTTCTTGATCAATTTATCTTCAGAAAGGATTTCAATTTTTGCTTTGCCATTATAATTATTAGCATTTATGTTAACTTCAATCGGTGTGATCTCGTCTCTGTAAACTGTTTTATTATGTTTAATTTCAGTTAGTTTAAGATCAAAATCATCAGATTCAAAATGCGGATCAATAGTATAAATTGGAATATTCTGGTTTTCGATTATCTCAAGTTCATCATCATTGAACCAGCCATCAGAAAGCAGGATGATTGCTTCAATATTATCTGAATTTATTTTTTTAATGACCTGTGAAAATGTTTTGCTTAGGTTCGTAGAACTTTTGTCACCATCAATACCATTAGCGAAATCAAAATTGATAGTATTATAATCTTTTAACTCTATAATGCTTTCAATTTCTTTTTTGAAATTATTGAAGATTTCCGATTTAGATAATTCTCTCCCTAATTGCTTCATACTATCAGAAGTATCAGTTAGGATAACAACGGAAGGTCTTACCGTTTTATTCTGGAAGAAATAAAGTATTGGATTTAGAAGTAATAAGAGTAAAATGATGATCGTGATTGAACGTAGGCTAATCAGTAGTATTTTTCTCCAACTATCAATAGTTGGGATAGTCTTCTTATAAAAAAAAGCTATCAGAATTATTGAAATTATCGCTAATACTATGATCATAATTACCAGTTTTCATTGGGTTGAGCATTTGTAAAAATAAAGTTATCTTTTTTTAAGTTCTTATTTATTTTTATTGGAATTTTTATTAACTTTTTTTCTGTTTTAATTTCTTCTAACATTTTAGAATTAAATCCCTTAAACAATGAAATGTCACTTGGAGAAATTTCCAATGTTTTGTTTTTAAAATTATTAAGTATTTCAACCTTAAGCATTTCAGATCTGACCAATTCTCCAAATGATTGATGATATGGTCCCGCAATGATATCATCTTCATTAATATCCGAATGTAGCCCCACTTTAATTATTTTTATCTTTTTTGCTCTAAATCTACTTATCATTTCTGTTACTATTACAATGGATTCTTTTAATGTAAGAGGAGAATACTTTCCTGCTTTAAACCAGTTTTCAAGCTTAGTATTTTTTAATACAATTGTCGGATAGATCCTCACGAAATCTGGTTTAAGTTTGATAGTTGTTTCAATTGTCTTTTTAAGAGTTTTGGAATTAAATCCGGGAAGTCCGGGCATCAACTGAATACCAAGTGTAAAATTATTTTCTTTTATCAAATTGCAGGATTCTATAGCAGTTTGGGAAATGTATTCGCGTTTTGTGGTTATAAGTACCGAGTCGTCAAAACTTTGTATTCCAAGCTCGATTGTTCGAACGTTGTTATTTTTACAGAAATCTAAAACTTCCTGATCGATTGAATCGGGTCTGGTAGAAATTCTGATGCCGTTTATCAAGTTTTTGTGTTCACTTACTGCGTCGAAATATGCTTGTTGCATCTCTTTAGAAAGCTTGGTAAATGTACCACCGAAAAATGCAATCTCCTTTTCTTCCAATCGATTATTCTCACAAAACTTTTTTACGTTTTCCGAAATTGATTGAACTGATGGAATTTTACTTTTAGTTATGATTAACTGATCACAATAAACGCAGTTGAAAGGACATCCTAGATGGGGAATGAAAATTGGAAAAATTTTCATTTTGGTCTGGAATCAGAATTCCAATTTTTTGCAAGCATGTTTTGCTGCATCTTGCTGGGCTGCTTTTTTGCTTGGACCTTTTCCTAAACCATAGATTTTATTCTGTATCTTTACTTGAATTGTAAAAATTTTCTCATGTTCCGGTCCCGCTGCCTTTAGAATATGATAATCTGGAGTTGCATGAAATTCGGCTTGAGTATATTCTTGAAGCTTACTCTTGTAATCTGTTAGATATCCTTTTTTTAAGTGTGTAGAATAATTATTCATAATGAATCGTATTATGAAATTTCTAGCCTTT
>JAYEKK010000107.1:0-3500 GCA_034660955.1 Candidatus Cloacimonadota bacterium
ATCAAAGAATCATCAATTCTAATTATATTTTCTATCTTTTTCTTACTCATTGTTCCGTTCCTCTTTTCTAAACAATTTAGAAACTTGATAATTTTTATGCAATTACTTTTTTATAAAGGAAAGAGAAAAATTGGGAAATGGCAGATGCTATCCGAAACGATCTGAAAGAGATGGGCATTACCCTAAAAGACACACCCGAAGGAACAGATTTGAATATTGATTAATTTATAGAGTATGTTTTGCCATCTTAGGTGGTATGTGCAAAATTTGCACACACTGATTTTTCTTCTAATTCTCCTTCATCAAAAATATTCCTTAAATGTTTGGTTATTACACTTCTATCTTTTTCAAAAAGTTCAGCAATTAACTTCTGAGTTAGCCAAAGAGTTTCATTTTTGAAGAATACATCGAGATTTACTTTACCGTTTTCTGTTTGGAAAATTACAAAGTTTGAGAATAGTTGTAATTCAGAATTAATAATTTCTTTCTTTTTCTTACTCATTGTTCCGTTCCTCTTTTCTAAACAATTTAGAAACTTGATAATTATTATGCAATCACTTTTTATAAATGAAAGTTTAATTTTATTTTTTCAATGAAACCATTTTGATATTTGAATAATAATTTTGATTTATCAAAAAGTGGGTTAACTTTATGAATAATCCGATGATGATTTGGACAAAGCACAAGAATATTATCAGAGTCATTATTTCTTGTCTTTGTAAATGGGATTATATGGTGTGCTTCAGCAATCTTTGCATTATAATTACGATTAAAATTTTCTTCACAAATTTGACATTTATAATTATAGAGATATTTCAAATTTTCAAAAATTGCTCTGTTTAATTTTCTTATTTTCACTAATTTTTGCTTTTTTGTAATATTAGCAGAATTATCTTCTTGAAAATAGTTTACTGAATTTTCAAATTCAAGCTCTGAAAGGTTAGACATCTCTTTCGTAATGCATTTTAAGTCATCCCTTAATAAATAATCCATAAAAAAAACATCATCTTTTTCTGTCGAATAAAACATTAAATATTCTTCAATATCTGATGGGGTTTTAACATATTTATTCCCCATTCTATCATTCCTTGCTTTATTTAAATAATTGTAACTTATTGAAAATATCTGTTTAAGCTTTTTACTAAACGAACTTGTAGAAGAATATCTGATTTGCAAAATATCTTTATGATTTGGATATTTTTTCTCATCAAAGAGTTGATTAATTAATGATACAGAATATTTATTATTATCTACAATTATTTTTATATCCTTTTTATCACCTCTTCGTAAGAAATTACTAACTGATTTCTGGAAAACAATTTGTGTCGAAATTGGAATACTAACTCCTTGATTAAGAGTTGACCAATCAACAACTTTTTTATAAATATATAAATCTTTTTTCATTAGCATCTTACGCAATTCTCCTAACATTGTTTTTGAATTATTTATATTTAAATTTTTAAAATATCACAAATCGTAAAAAAAATGTAAATTGGGCAAAGAAGTGTCAAGAATAATAATAAAGTGCAAAAGTACAAAGTAGCTGAGTACGAAAGAGCAGAAAATTGAGAAAAATTAATGGAGTACAGAGTGCCTGAGTGCGGAGTGCAGAAGAAAAGAAAAACGGGAAAATTTTAAGTGAATATTATAAGCTGTCTCATTTCATCCTAAAACCTTATTTCAAACCTTTCTTAGCATTTATAGATCATTGAAATAGAATCATTTTTATAACCAACTTTTTTTTATCTAATATATACATAAAAAGATTTGACACATATAGCCAAAGAAAATTTTTTGTCTATTCGGTTGTATTTGGTCTTTTTATGGATATAAAAGTGAAATTTGTTGACAGAGAATTGTTGGAAAAATCTTCTGTTTCGACATCAGATTGCCGACATGGCTCAACGGTAGAGCACTCGACTTGTAATCGAGCGGTTGTGGGTTCGATTCCTACTGTCGGCACCATTAATTTGAATAATATTTTGCAGTGCAAAATATTTTATTATTGGAGGGGTTCCCGAGTGGTCAAAGGGAACAGACTGTAAATCTGTCGGTGGATGCCTTCGGAGGTTCAAATCCTCCCCCCTCCACCATTTTTTAATATTTTACAAAAGAAGCGGGAGTAGCTCATTTGGTAGAGCATTAGCCTTCCAAGCTAAGGGTAGCGAGTTCGAGCCTCGTCTCCCGCTCCATTTTAACAGCTCATGTAGCTCAGGCGGTAGAGCGCATCCTTGGTAAGGATGAGGTCAACGGTTCGAGTCCGTTCATGAGCACCAGAAAATAAAAAATAAACAAAAAATTGCCAAGGAGGGAGAAATGGCTAAAGAAAAATTTGTGAGAAGTAAACCTCACGTAAACGTTGGAACAATTGGTCACGTAGATCATGGAAAGACCACACTTACGGCAGCTATTACGCTTTACCTCAGTAAATCAGGTGGAGCCCAGTTTGAAAGCTTTGACAGCATTGATAATGCTCCGGAAGAGAAAGAGCGTGGAATTACAATTGCAACAGCACACGTAGAGTATGAGACAGCAAATCGTCATTATGCTCATGTGGATTGCCCCGGACATGCTGATTATGTAAAGAACATGATAACCGGAGCAGCTCAGATGGACGGAGCTATACTTGTAGTAAGTGCAGCTGATGGTCCTATGCCTCAGACTCGTGAGCATATTTTGCTTGCCCGTCAGGTTGGTGTACCAGCAATGGTTGTGTTTTTAAACAAAGCAGACCTTGTAGATGATGATGAACTTCTTGAACTAGTAGAGATGGAAGTACGTGAACTTTTGGAAGAGTATGAATTTCCAGGAGACGAGATTCCAATCGTAACGGGATCAGCTTTGAAAGCACTTAATGGTGAGCCGGAAGGTGAAAAAACAATTCAAGAATTGATGGATGCTATAGATTCATACATTCCACTTCCAGAACGTGATACAGACAAGCCTTTCTTATTACCTGTAGAGGATGTATTCTCAATATCCGGTCGTGGAACAGTAGCTACCGGTCGTATTGAGCGTGGAGTTATAAAAGTAGGCGAGAAGATAGAAAGAGTAGGAATCCGTGAGACAATCACAACAACTTGTACAGGTGTTGAGATGTTCCGTAAACTTCTTGATCGTGGAGAAGCCGGTGATAACGTAGGAATATTACTTCGTGGCATGGCAAAGGATGAGATTGAGCGTGGGATGGTGTTAGCTAAGCCAAAATCAATTACTCCGCATACAAAGTTTACAGCAGAGACCTATGTACTAACTAAAGATGAAGGTGGGCGTCACAAACCATTCTTTACCGGTTACAGACCTCAGTTCTATTTCCGTACAACAGATGTTACAGGTTCCATCACACTTCCCGAGGGAGTAGAGATGGTAATGCCTGGTGATAATGTAACGATATCAGCAGAACTTATCACACCTATTGCAATGGAGAAAGGTCTTCGTTATGCAATTCGTGAAGGTGGAAGAACTATTGGTGCCGGCGTCGTTGGCGATGTTATTGAGTA
>JAYEKK010000108.1:0-3498 GCA_034660955.1 Candidatus Cloacimonadota bacterium
CCTGTTTGCTGCATTCTAAGGAAAATGTGCCCATTCATATTTTTAAGATCAAAAATCAATGTGTTTATTCCGGCAGCTTCAGCACTATCTAATATTGCATAATATTTAGGTGTGTTAATAGTATATGCTGTCAAATATATACCTTTTGTAAATTTTTTGTATTTTATTTTTTTTGCGATATCTTGTATAAGTTGTTGTTTTTTGATTTTTTGTTTTTCTGGTTGAACTACTTTTTCTATTATCTCAGTTTTTACAATTTTCGTTTCTATGTCATTTTGAATTTCGTTATCTTTCTTCACTGAACATGAAATTGTAATTAAAAATAAAATTACCCAAAAGTATCTGTTCTTCATTTTATATCCTAACATATCTATTAAAAAAGGGTGACTTCAGCCACCCTTTTATTATCTATTTTGAATTTAATTCCAACCGGATCAGAGCTTTTTTTAATGAAGCTTCTGCACGCCTGAAATTTATGTTCTCTTTTGAACTTTTAAGACGTTTCTCTGCACGTTCTTTTGATGCTTTAGCACGTGCAATATCTATTTCATCTTTCCTTTCAATAGTATCACATACAATTTTAATAACATTATTTTCCACTGTAACAAACCCATCATGGATCGCATATTCTTCGCAATTCTCATTTTGAAAAAGTTGAAGGACACCTGTTCTGATCTTAGTAATGAATGGTGTGTGATCAAAAGATATTCCAAAATCACCATCTACGCCAGGAACTATCACATGATCATATTCTTTATCAATCCTGATCTGAGTTGGCTGAATAACTTTAATCTGAATTTTACTCATACTTTAACTATTTCCCTTTTTTCAAATTGTTCATTTTTTCTTCTGCTGATTCTATATTTCCAACATAGAGAAATGCCTGCTCCGGCCAAGTATCACACTCACCTTCAAGAATTGCCTTAAAGCCGGTAATTGTTTCTTTAAGCGGCACATAAACTCCAGAGGTATTAATGAATTGTTCTGCCACAAAGAATGGCTGAGAGAAAAATCTCTCTAATTTTCGTGCTCTGCTAACGACAATTTTGTCCTCTTCTGAAAGTTCGTCCATTCCAAGAATTGCGATAATATCTTGAAGGTCTTTATATTTTTGAATCACACGCTGCGTTTCACGTGCAACTTTGTAATGCTCATCACCAATTATCTGTGGATCAAGAATACGACTGGTTGAGTCAAGCGGATCAACAGCAGGATAAATTCCAAGCTCTACAATTCTTCTGGAAAGCACAGTTGTAGCGTCAAGGTGAGCAAATGTTGTGGCTGGAGCTGGGTCTGTTAAGTCATCTGCTGGAACATACACAGCCTGTATTGATGTAATCGAGCCGTCTTTAGTAGAAGTTATTCTTTCTTGTAGATTACCCATTTCAGTTGCCAAAGTAGGCTGATAACCAACCGCCGAAGGCATCCTTCCCAGAAGGGCAGAAACTTCCGATCCTGCCTGTGTAAAACGGAAAATGTTATCTATAAATAAAAGTACATCTTTTTTTGCTACATCCCTAAAATATTCTGCAATACTAAGCCCAGTTAGCCCAACTCTCTGCCGGGCCCCCGGTGGTTCATTCATTTGGCCAAAAACCAAAGCTGTTTTTTCAATAACACCGGATTCCTTCATCTCTAACCAAAGGTCATTTCCTTCCCTGGTTCTCTCACCCACTCCGGAAAATACAGAATAGCCCCCTTGCTCGATTGCAATATTCCTAATAAGCTCTTGAATAAGAACCGTTTTTCCAACACCGGCACCACCAAATAGTCCTATCTTTCCACCTTTAGAATAAGGCTCAATAAGATCAATTACTTTTATTCCCGTTTCTAAGATTTCTTCTTCGGTTGAAAGATTTTCAAATAAAGGAGCCTGGCGATGAATTGGATATTTTTCTTTTGCCTTAATCGGTCCTCCACCATCAATTGGCTCGCCAATTACATTTATCATTCTACCAAGAACTTCTACTCCCACAGGCACCATCATTGGCTCTGTTGTATCTATAACTTTCGTATTCCTAACCAAGCCGTCTGTTGAGTCCATTGACACAGTTCTAACCTTATTTTCACCAAGATGCAATTGGACTTCCAAAACAAGATCTGAGTTCTTTTTTCTCTCAATCTTAAGCGCATTATAAATTGCCGGCAGATGACCTTCCGGAAACTCCACATCTACAGTGGGTCCGATAACCTGTATAACTTTTCCTTCTACCATAAACACCTCTTATATTCTATAACTTTTTTCTATTATTGCTGGATAGCTTCCGCTCCAGACGATATTTCAATAATCTCAGTTGTGATCGCTGCCTGTCTTGCTCTATTATAATTAAGAGTAAGCCTATCAATTAGTTCAACAGCATTCTCAGTTGCAGAATCCATTGCCGTCATTCTGGCACCTTGCTCAGCTGCAGAGGATTCCAACATTATTCTCCAAATATCAACATGAATATATTTTCTTCCAAGTTCAAATATTATTGTATCTTCATCAGGTTCGTAAACATAATCTAGTTTAGAAATTTCTTCGGATTCAATGGGTACGATAGGTAAGAGTTGTTTTATCACGATATCCTGTTGGATCGCAGATTTAAATTCGTTATAAATAACATCGATCTTATCATAATTTTCATCTAAAAACAAACTTAATATCTTTTCTGCTACATCTGCAGAAACACTAAAATCCATTTCATTGAAAAGGTTAATATATTTCTCTGTTACATTTGTAGAATGTTTTCTGAAATAATCATATCCCTTTTTCCCAATACAGATCAGATCAGCATCAGAATTTTCCTTAAGGTGTACAATTGCCTTTTTTATTATATGCGTATTAAAAGAGCCGCAAAGACCTCTATCGGAAGTTACAACAATATAAGCTGTTTTTCCTTTGCCTGTTGCTTCAGCTAATAATGGGTGATCGGAAGAAATATTTTTATTCTTCAGTGTTCGAAGCATCTCGTTTATGTGATCTGCATACGGTCTGGCATTAATTATATTATACTGAGCTTTTCGCAACTTAGATGCAGCTACCATTTTCATAGCATTTGTGATCTGCTTTGTACTCTTAACACTTTCGATCCGTGTTTTGATCTCTCTTAAATTAGCCATAATTTCCTAAAATTTGGTTAACACTTTTTCGCAAATTTTGCACATTGCTTCTTTTGTTTCGTCGGTTAATTTATCCTTGACCATGCTCTCCATGAATTCTTTATATTCAGAATCTAATGTTGAATAAAGCTCATCTTCAACATTCCGTACATTTTCCACTTCAATTTCATCAAGGTAGCCTTCATTTGCCATAAAAATAATGAATGTCTGTTTTGCTACAGAAAGTGGTGAATATTGTGATTGTTTTAGAATTTCTATTAATCGTTTACCTCGTGTAAGCTGTGCCTGAGTTGCCTTATCAAGGTCTGATCCAAATTTTGCAAATGCTTCAAGCTCTGTGTATTGAGCTAATGTAACACGCAGCTGTCCGGTAACGCTCTTCATCGCTTTTCGTTG
>JAYEKK010000109.1:0-3483 GCA_034660955.1 Candidatus Cloacimonadota bacterium
AGGTGAAGCAAATACCTCAAGCTTAATACAGGCCTTTGACGGAAAAATTGACGAAGTCCGCATCTACAACTCCACTATTTCCGCATCCCAAATCGCCCAAAACTATAATAACGGCATTCCTTTATACAACACCATCGTATCCGATGAAATATCCGAAAGCGATACTGACTGGATCGCTGAAATTACTATTAACGACGGACAAACCTCAAGCTCGGATTCTACAACCCGCGCTTCAAACACTATCAATCCAACTAATTCCGAACCTATCCATAATACTCCTTCAATTCGCGCTCACTGTCCGATTGATTCAACTTATTCAGAGGGCTATTGGCAATTTGAAAATAATTTATTGGACGAAACTACGAATAATAATGACGCAACTTGTACCAACTGCCCAACATATACGGAAGAAGGACTTGTCGGAGGCGCTTATAATTTTGACGGGGTAGATGATTTTATCAACTTAGGAAATGATCCAAGCATATACCCGGCTTCACAGCTAACAATATCCTTATGGGTTAAATTAGACGAACTGCCTAACACAATAACAGATATTACACAACATTTAGGCGATGGAAATTCAAAAGCACATCTTAGAACAACATCTGATAATAAAATTTATTTTGCTATTGCCGAAAAAGGATCAGTAAACTCAAATACTGTTTTAACTGCCAATGCTTGGTATTATCTTACAGCTGTTTATGACGGAAGCTTTGTAAGATTATATATAAACGGAAACACTGATGGAACTCCGGACTCGGCTTCCGGAGATATCGTATGGGGAACAATCAACAATGCTCAGATCGGCGGACAAACAGGCGGAACAGGAGGATTGTTAAAAGGATCATTTGATGAACTTCATATATATTCAAGAGCATTGACATCAACCGAAATAACCAATATTTACAACAACACTTCCCATATCTATTATGACCAAGACCTTGGAGTCGCTACTGTAGGATTGGACGAAAAAGACAGCGACAGCGTATATTCAAATGTTGACTGGCGAAAGAATGATACTTCTATCGCTACATTGAATATGAGCTTTAATCAAGACAACTCCTATATTGTAAAAGACTTCTCAACTTATAAACATAATGGAAATAATAACAGCTCAACATGGATAGCAAACGGCAAGTATGGCGGAGCTTATGATTTTGACGGAACCGATGATTATATTGTTATAGGCGATGAATCGGAATTTGATATTACCCAGTCTAACAATATGACAGTTGAAGGGTGGTTTAAAACTGCCGAATCAACAGGAATAAAGCCGATTATTGGAAAATTTGACTATACTTCACCTGATAATGGCTGGTATGTCGGGGTAAATAATACATTCTTAAGATTCTCTATTGCTTACAACGACCAATATGTAAACGCGATTACCACTTCCAAAGTTGTTAATGACAATAACTGGCATTATTTTGCAGAAAAAGAGAAATATAAATATTAGTTATTTAACCAAGATAATGCAGTAGAACATATAAGCTCTAAGTGCTAATTCTGTTTCAGTGTTGATATTACATATTAATGAATAAAAATCCTACGGAATTATTAGTAAGCAAATTAGTCAATAACCCCATCGTTCACGATGGGGAATGATTAGTCCACGAAACAAATATTACGGCGTTTACGCCGTTCTAAAATATCTACACAGGAACGCCGTAAACGGCGTATAATAATGTTCTATCTCTTCTTTTCCCCATCGTGAACGATGGGGCTATTTATTTTGGTCCATTTGATTATTTTAGGTTAATTCACACTCTACTGCATTATTTTGGTTTAATTTCCGAAGCAGAAGCTTCGGAAAAAGTAAGAAGTGTCGAGTGGCTTTCGTCCTTATTAGTATCAGACTAGAAAATATAAAACATGCATACCCCCAAAATTCCTAAAGTCATCTATTGTAAGAGATTGATATATAATGTAATTATGTTGATAAAATGACTTGAAAAATTGATTTACAAAAGATGCTCCTTTGATTACTTTGAGTCATCAATAAACCTATCAAAGGAGCAATAATGAACGGAGTAAAGAAAAAGAAAATGGGTAAAAAGGTACAAGAGAAATTTCATCATTTCTTAGAGCCTTTATTAACAGGACTAAGTCTGCCGGAGGAGAAATTCCTTAAGGATACTTCCAAAGGTATGTTAGGCAGTGGTTCAGTAATAGTCCGCCAAATAGCTCAAGAGCTTGATGAGTCTATCAATTTGAAGAAAACGTGTAAACGTCTTTATGAGAACTTAAAACGTGAAGAACTTTCCGAGAAATTAGAGCAGAACCTATTGCAAAAGCAATGCAGTCATCTTAGCAAAGATAGTTTAATTTTAGTTGATCCGAGTGATATAATGAAACCGTCATCTAAATATATGGAAGGCTTGGCTCGTATAAGAGATGGCAGTACCGGTAAGATTGATGATGGTTATGATTTGCTTAACATAATTGCCTATACACCTGAAGAAAATAATTATCACATATCACCGCTTTGTAGTGAACTCTACAGTAAAGAGATTGAGATAGATACAAAATCAAATCTAACATTTGATCGTATCAATGATATTATTATTTATTCTGATAACAATGGAATCTTTGTTTTTGATCGTGCTGGAGATAGTCGAATAAATATCGGGAAACTGTCAGGTGACGGTAATGGTTATATCATCAGAAGTATGGGCAGCCGTGACTTAATCGTAAATGGTAAGGAATTGAACTTTAAACAGGTATGTAAGACAGTAGAATTAGATTATGAACTTCCGGGTAAAAATAAAGACAGCAAAATTCTTTGCGGTATCAAACGAGTAAAAGTCAGATTGGATCCTCATCCTAAAAAGCATCCAAACACTGCTGAAACATGGTTGATAGTTTGTCGGCATAAATCTGCAAAAGGTAAATTAGGTGGATTCTTTTATCTGCTTTGTGATTTTCCACATCATCAATTAAATTTAGAAGAGATAATCAAAAAGGCTTTGGTAAGTTACAGATTGAGGTGGAAAATCGAAGAGTTGCATCGGCAGGTAAAGCAGGATTATGGCTGGGAAGATATGCAACTATTATCTTATGTAGGTTTGAAAAATCTGAATACAATCTTATGGGTTGTCATTAGTTTTCTTTATTCATTAAAGAAGATAGTTCTACAGTTAGCAGAAGCCTTTCCGGTATTGTTGATGGACAAGAAAAAGAATATAGAGCTATTGTTTGGTTTCATTTACTATAGGCTATTCAAAGTTGTGAAGAAGGTTTTTTCTGAAACTTCGAGGTATAGAAAAGTGAAGTACAAAGGTCATTACCATAACCAATTACAGTTGAAGGCCAAGTTCCTATGAAAAAAGGGGGTATGCATGAGTTGAACTTTCTTAACTTGACACGCAAATAACTGAAAGAATGGTTGAAACAATTGAATGGAGAATTAATGGAAAAAGTATTATTATTGATTTTAGATGGATATGGAAATAGTGAATTAGAAAAAGGTAATGCCATTAAAGC
>JAYEKK010000110.1:0-3481 GCA_034660955.1 Candidatus Cloacimonadota bacterium
ATGGAATCAAGACAGGTCTCAATGATGCCTTCTACCTTACGCAGGAACAGCGCGATAACCTTATTGCCAAAGAGCCGCAGGCCGAGGAGATTATAGTGCCGCTTTTGCGCGGGCGTTACGTTGGCCGCTACAAAACCGACTGGGATCGGACTTGGATGATCGGAACATTCCCTGCATACAACTTGAAAATTGACGATTACCCAGAAATTAGAAGACACCTAGATCGATTCAGGGAACAGCTTGAACCCAAGCCCAAAAACTGGAAACCGAGGCAGAATGAAAAATGGCCGGGAAGAAAACCTGGTTCATACAGGTGGTTTGAGACGCAGGACTCTATCAATTACAATGACGAATTCCGTAAGCCAAAGATCATCTATCCCAACATGACCAAATACCTGCCGTTCTACTATGATGAGCAGGACCATTTTTTTATTAACGACAAAGCGTTTATCATGACCAGTGACTCAGAGTCGTTGCCGTATTTGACAGCCATGTTGAACTCTTCTCTGTTTCGCTGCTGTTTCCGCGATAACTTCCCGGAACTGCTCGGAAACACCTATGAAGTACGCAAGGTTTTCGTGAATAAAATCCCAATTAAGAGATCCGATGCAACGACAGTTACCCTATTCGAAACATTAGTGGATTACATCCAGTTTGTAAAAGTTTACGCCAATCAACCCACATCGAACGGCACGCCCCCCGCCGTCATTGCCGCATTTCTGGAAGAATTGATCGACGCTTGTGTGATGGAAATCTATTTCGCTGACCACATGGCGGAGAAGAAGCTGTCTGTTATTGACGAAGTATGCCAAACGATCAAACCACTCCCAAGAACCGCCTCGGACAGCGCCAAGTGGCAGCAAATCCAATCCTTCCATGAGACAGTCAATGCTCTGAAACACCCGATCCGCAACCGTATTATGCGGATTCCGATTGATAGCCACGATCTGCTGCGGGTGATCAAGGAAGAAGGGAAAGTCTGAGGTGAAACGCATCTACTCCATTGACCTGAAGCGCTTCAAAGCATTTCGGGATACACCGCCCATAGAACTGGGGGGAAGGAACCTGCTTCTCTACGGATAGCATGCATGATGAAAACAACTGTAAAAACCTCCTCTTTGCCATCCAGAAAATTCTATTTTCTGGACTATTTCTTTATTTTTCTTAGCAGCGTTGAAAAAAACACAATCCAGGACGAAGTGTTTAATGCATTCAAAATTCTCAAGCAAGAACACCGACTCGGTGAATCGAAATACAAGACTTTGCACCAACAAGGGCGTTATCGCTATACGTTTAATAAAGTGATGGACGAGTGTAAGGAGTATGACCTCATTATCGAGGAGGAGGATCACACAATCCATCTGACAAAAGAGGGCAAAAGTCTCTTGCTTCAGTATCGTAAAGAAGGAATTCGCGCATTCAACCTTTCTGTCTTTAGGCTGATGGAAGATGCACATAACGCATTTAGAACACTCGTTGAATTTTTATACGAAGCGAATTCAAAGGTTTCGGGAGTGTTGGTGTTTCCGCATTATTCTCCATTGGAATTGCATTTTGATAGGAGAAATATCCAAACAACAAAAGATATGATTCGTTACACTGAGTCCCTTGTGAAAAAACTCCAGGGAGACATTGAACGATACCTGAAACGCAATGTTGATTTGACCCCAAAAAACCAGGAGATTTTGAAAAAAATTACTCGCGATGGTCTTTTGCCTGAAAGTTCATCAGGACTGTTTAACCCCAAAGACTACAACAAGATAACAAAACGTATCCGTGACTTTTGGCTTACGTATTTTCTCCAGGAACTTTATAAATGCCCCTACTCTATGACCTCCTTCGATTTATGGGGATATCGGGCCAGACAGATCGGTGTAATTCAGGCAACGGAATCTTACCCATTTATCAACGGGAGGCTGGTTTATCCCACATCTGTTGTGCTTGATGATGTTCATTCGGATGATTTCTCAGAGATATACCATTATCCTGACGGCAAGCGTCTCTTCATTCATAAGCCAACACTTGGAGAAAAGGAAAATAGCCCGTACAAAGATAAGTTCATTGCTACATTAGTTAACGGTTATTTTGATTTGAAGCGTCGAGTAAAATACAATTTTGTCAATCTGGTATCATTGCGGGAAATTGTTTGCTTCAGGTTAAAAATATCCATGCAAACATTTGAAGAAACACTGAATGAAATATATCGCCTGAACCTTTCCGGACAGCTCAAGATTCGCATCTCTCTTGAGGTGGACAAACTACCGGAAGAAACCAGTGCGATGTATATGAAACGTGAACCAGTTATGGTGGATGGCAGTTATCGGAATATTATTGCCATTGACGTTGCCAAAGGAGGTCTTGAGCAATGAGCAAATTACAACGAAAACCCAAGCAACAGCAGAGTGTTGACTTGGAAGCCAAATATAAACGCTTTGATTTAACGGAGAACCCATTTCCAACAAGTCCTGTAAATAAGGATTCAACAGACCGTCGTATAAATGGTAAGATATATGAGGCTGATATCAGAACTAAGGAATATGAGAAAATTGAAACAGACTTTCTAAAAAAAGCTCAGACAGACCCTTCACATCTTCGTCTTGGGTATATCTTGGACACATCATATATTGGACGAGGAAATGGTAAATCGGCATTTCTTGTAAACCTTATCGATAGGATGAACCAGGAATATTGCCTGGATATTTCCGATGAACTCAACAAATGTTTTGCATTGTATGTAGCACCTGAGCTAGGGGGACGAACAAAAACTTTTGATAGTTTTGTTGACCTGATTTTTGAGGCAATTTATTCTTCCGGCATTATCGCCTCATCCCTTGCAAGCATGAGACTTGATGCGATTGCCGAGGTTTATCCGGATTTGAAGATAGATGATGATGACGAGCAGAAATTGATTGCATCTCTTAACTCAGAAGAATGGCTCAAAGAACAAGGTATTGAATCTCGGAAACTGATGGAAGTCATCTTAAAGAATAAGTTTTTGCAGAAGATCCCCAACGAATTTCCGCTGCTTTCATCTCGACATGGGTTATTTGATTTATTCATTTCAAAAGAATCTTTTCTGGTGGCTTATCAAAATTTGAAGAAGGGACGGGAAAAACTTGATTTTGTTTTTTCCCATCTTGTTCAGATGTTTATGGCGTCAGGTTTCAATGGTGCATACATCTTTGTCGATGATTTTGAAAGAGTACCGGATTTTCAAAGTGCACGTCAAAGACGGGATTTTTCAGCAGAGCTTAGATCTGTTTTACTGGATGGCCCATATGAGAACACTCGGTATGGATTCTTTAATATGTTTCTTGTCTTGCATGCCGGTGTTCCAGCGCTTATTTCGGAAGCTTGGTCAAGTTCAGGGTTGGACCAGCGTTATCCACTATCTCCAAAAGTTGCATCTCCTCACCTTATTCCTTTTGAAAAACTTAGTCGTGAACATGTTAGTCTACTGATCAAGATACTTCTTGATCAG
>JAYEKK010000111.1:0-14020 GCA_034660955.1 Candidatus Cloacimonadota bacterium
TTAGTATTTCCGATTTTGTTTTTTACAGAAAACAAAAAAATCAACTGGTTTTACAAACAGAAGAGCCTCTAACAATATTCAAAGCTAAATATAATATTACAGAAGGTATTGCCGGAGAAGTATTTAACTCAAATGGGATGTGCATCTATTCAAAGCAATTAGAACTTGCAGCTATTGAACCAAACTGGAAGGATGTTGGTTCGGTTATAGGCTGTAGAATTGGCGACGAAGATATCTTTTTTGCAGTTTCAAATAGCGAAGAGGCTTTCAATGATGAATTAGCAGAAATGCTCTCTATTCTTTTCAAACACACAAATGAAGCGTTAAAAAGAATTGATTATGAGAACCTTCTTAAAAAGAAAGCAGTTATTGATCCGCTTACAAATGTATATAACAGGCTCTATTACAATCAAGCAATAAAATATGAAGTAAAACTTGCGAAAAGATACAAAAATGATATCGGATTCATTGTAATAGATATAAATAATCTTAAAAAAATAAATGATGAATATGGTCATAACAGGGGAGATAAAGCATTAAAATTTGTAGCTGATCTGCTTGTATCTCAGGCACGTGAAACTGATAATGTTATCCGCAGTGGAGGAGATGAATTCTTAGTAATGCTTCCGCAAACAGGAAAAGAAGTTAAAATTGTTGAGAACAGGTTGAGAAAAAAGATCGTTGATTTCAATAAAAAAAGTAAACTTCCATTTCCGGTAAATTTTGCCATTGGCAGTGCTTTTTGGAACATTGAATTGAATAAAAGTACTGAAGAGATCATAAAAGAAGCTGATAACAAAATGTACATCGATAAACGGAATTCTGCAAAAAGCAGATAATCTTCATGATAAGAAAAAGAATACTCATAGTTGAAGATGAAAAGATCATTGCTGAGGATATTAAGAGTACTTTATTAAAATTCAATTATGAGATTCCCGAGATCGTTGCCAATGGTGAAATAGCAGTTAGAAAAGCTGAAGAACTTAAACCAGACCTGATACTGATGGATATCATGATGGAAGGCAACATTAACGGGATTGAAGCAGCAAAACAGGTCTATCAGAAATTTGAAATACCTATTGTTTTCCTAACTGCCTATTCTGATGAAAAGATCTTAGAGCAAGCCGCAGAATCATCACCTTTTGGTTACTTAATTAAACCATTTGAAGATAGAGAATTACGTGCAACAATAGAGATGGCATTTTATAAATCTAAAATGGAAAAAAGACTCAGAAAAAACAGGAATTTTTTATTGAAGGTTATCGATACCGTCCCTAATAATATTTTTGTTAAAGATAAGGATGGAAAATATTTAATGGTTAATGATTCTTTTGCAGAATTATATAATACAAAACCAAAAAAAATGATAGGAAAAACAGATAGGGAATTAATAGCAAGATCAAAAATCAAAACTGTAGATTTAGAGAGTGTTATAAAAGATGATTTCAATGTTATTAATGGTAAGAAAAAAATATTAATACCAGAAGAATCATTTTCTTTAGAAAATGGTAAAACAATCTGGTTTCAAACTACAAAAGTTCCACTGGATTCACCCAATATTCCGGATGTCCTTTTGGGTGTCTCTATTGATATAACTGCATTAAAGGATAGCTTCTATCGTTTGCAGGAATTAATGGAAGAAACGGTGAATGGTCTTGTCTTAGCAGTTGAAAAAAGAGACCCTTATACTGCTGGTCATCAGCGAAGAGTTTCGCTTTTGGCAAATGCGATTGCAGAAAAAATGGGGTTAGAAAAAACTAAAGCTGCTGGATTAAGAATTGCAGCAATTGTACACGATATTGGAAAAATAAATGTTCCTGCGGAAATATTAAGTAAACCAGGCAGATTAACAAATGCGGAATTCGACCTTATCAAAACACATCCTCATGCTGGCTTTGAGATTCTCTCGACTATCAATTTCCCATGGCCGGTAGCAGAAATTGTTTTGCAGCATCAAGAAAGAATTAATGGCAGTGGGTATCCGAATGGACTTAAGGGTAATGAAATATTAATAGAAGCCCGAATTATTTCGGTTGCCGATGTTGTGGAAGCAATAGCTTCCCACCGACCGTATAGACCATCTTTAGGATTAGAATATGCTCTGAATGAAATAGCTTCTAAGAAGGGTATACTATACGATGTAAAAGTGGCTGAGGCTTGTTTGGATCTGTTCAAAAATAAAGAGTTCTCTTTTCCCGCATAATTTATTATTATTTAATAATTAATTACATACTATGAAAATACAAAACTTGACACAATAACGCTGTTTGAATGCATAACGCAAAAAAATATTGGAGAAAATAATGGTTAAAGATAATTTGCTCTATACCGAAACTCATGAATGGATAGAAGTTATTGGTGATGAAGCTGTGATAGGTATTACTGACTTTGCTCAACACGAACTTGGTGATATTGTTTATGTGGAACTTCCTGAAGTTGGGGATAATTTAGAAAAGGGAGATGGTTTTGGTTCTATTGAAGCTGTTAAAGCCGTTGAAGATATTCTCTCTCCGATCAGCGGAGAAGTTATTGCAATTAACGAAGATCTAGAAGACACACCGGAAACCATAAATATCGATGCTTTTGGAGATGGATGGATCATGAAGGTAAAACTCAGTGATAAAAATGAACTTGAAGATTTGTTGAGTGCAGAAAATTATAAGCAATTAATAGAAGGCTAAAGTACACAATTTTGAGTAAGGATAATAAACGTAAATTTTTGATCATTCTCATTTCACCATCCGGTGGTGGAAAAACTGCAATATTTACAAAAATATTAGCAGAAAATAATGAGATAAAATATTCTATTTCATTCACAACAAGAAAAGCTCGTAACAACGAAGTTGATGGAGTTCATTATAATTTTATTTCAGAAGATAAGTTTTTGGAGATGAAAAAATCAGGTGATTTTCTTGAGTCGGCAATAGTTCATGGCTATTGGTATGGAACTTCAAAAAATTACATTAATAACGTGCTAAAGAAAAACAATATCATAATGGATATTGATGTACAGGGCGCAAAGCAGATAATGAAATCAGATGTCGATTACATAACGATTTTCATTCTTCCGCCTTCAAGAGAAGTTTGGTTGGAAAGGTTAAAGGGAAGAGGAACTGATTCTGATGCAGTAATTCAAGTTAGGTTAGAATCTGCAGAAAAAGAAATTCAGGAGATCAGAGACTTTCAGTATCTGATAATTAATGATGATCTTGATAAAGCAGTTAATGATATTGAAACAATAATTAAAGCGGAAGAAAATAAAATTGAAAGATATATTAATATAAAAGAGTATTATGGAGGATAAATGAACAATAATGGTGATTCACGAATTGTAGAAAAATTTCTGGAAGACAATAATATGACTTATCTTTTCTTGCTTTTAGCAAATCTGGAAGCAGAAAGAATTAGTAATTTACCTTTTTCTATTAAAAGAGTATTGCAAGGTAAGGTTACTACAAATGCTTTGGAGCATATCGCAGCAAATGATATTCCGGATTATGTTGTGGAAGTTGAAGACGACGAAGAAGATGTAACATAATCTATTGAGATACATTTGTATAATAAAGCTATTAAACAATATCTTGAATACTTGAAATTATCAGGTATTCAAGATATTTTTGTTAAACCACCAATTCAAATAAACAAAGCAGAACTGCTAAAAGAACTTGAGGAAAAATATCATACTTGCACGAAGTGCGCATTACATTCAGGACGCAATAAATTTTGTTATGGGAATGGGAATCCTGATGCTAAACTCTTGATAATTGGAGAAGGTCCTGGTGCCGATGAGGATAGAATGGGAAAGGTCTTTGTAGGAAGATCAGGGCAATTGCTTTCAAAAATGCTGAGTGCAATAAATCTTTCTCGTGATGAAGTTTATATTACCAATATTGTTAAATGCCGTCCACCTGATAATCGCAACCCGTTACCGGAAGAGAAAAGTGCCTGTCTCCCGTATTTGGAAGAGCAGATCTCCATAATTCAACCGGAATTAATTCTCATGCTCGGGAAGGTTGCAGCGGTTACATTATTAGAAATTGATCAAACCTTGAAAGCATTCAGACAGCAAACTTATAACTTTAGAGGAATAAAGACATATGTCTCATATCATCCTTCTGCTTTACTGAGGAATCCAAGTTGGAAGAAATTTGCCTGGATCGATCTTCAGAACCTACAAAAAGATTACTTCTAACAATAATCTACAAATTTCATTTTTATCTTATCTTAATAATATTAAAAAAAAAGTTGCACAATTTCTGCCATAATAAAAATTGATTAATAATTATATTATAAATAGGAAAAATTATGGCGAAGAGAATTGAAAGGCAAGTACCAAATGATATTAATGCGGAAGCTGCAGTTCTTTCCGCAATGATGATAGATAACTATTCTGTTGCAAAAGCAATTGAAATGCTTGATGTAGAACATTTCTACCGTAAAGTACATCAGGTCATCTTCAAGACAATTTGTGATCTATTTGAGAATAATATTGAAATTGATATCATTACGCTAATTGATAAGCTTAAGATCGGTAAAAAGCTTGAAGCAGTTGGTGGAGAAGCGTTCATTAATGAATTATCTGATGTTGTTTTAAGCAGTGCAAATATTGAATATCATTCCGATATTGTACTTAAAAAGGCATTGCTGAGACAACTTATAGAAGCGTCTAATAAAATCATCGAAGGATGCTATGTATCTGATAGAGATACGAATGATATTGTTGATGAAGCAGAGCAGATGATTTTCGATATTGCTGAGCGACCAAACCGAAAATCTTTTGAGTGGATTCATAAAATTATTTCTAAAACCGTTAAGAATATTGAAGAAACCGCAGCCTCTAAAAAAAGTGTTTTAGGAGTACCGACCGGCTTTTTAGATCTGGACAGAAAACTTGGTGGATTACGTCCAGGGCAGCTTATTATTGTTGCTGCCAGACCGGCAATGGGTAAGACGTCCTTTGCTTTAAATTTGGCTAGTAATGCCGCCATACAATATGATAAAAAAATTGGCATATTCACGATGGAGATGGAGAGTAATGAGCTTCTCATGAGGATGATGAGTTCAGCTTCTGAAGTTAGCATGGACAATATGCTTAAAGGGTTCGGCATGAATCAGAAGAAGATGCTTCGAATTGCCGGAGCTGCTGAAGTTCTTTCCGATAAGGAAATATATATTGATGATAGCGGCTCTAACACAATCCTGGATATTAGAGCAAAAACAAGACGTTTGAAGGCAGAATTAAAGGGACTCGATCTCATAATTATTGATTACATGCAGCTTATGTCTGCCAGTCGTAACAGGGAAAACAGACAGCAGGAAATATCAGAAATTTCCCGTTACCTTAAAATTCTGGCAAAAGAAATTGGTATACCGGTAATAGCTTTGTCCCAATTGAATCGTGGACTTGAAAACAGGGATGATAAAAGACCTAAACTTTCCGATTTGAGAGAATCGGGTGCAATTGAACAGGATGCCGATATTGTTATGTTCATATATCGTGATGAAGTTTATAATGAAGAAACTGAGGAACCTGGAATTGCTGAGATAATAATTGGAAAAAACCGTCACGGAGCAATTGGAAAAATCAAATTACGTTTTATCCCGGAATTCACGGCTTTCAGAGATCTTAATGAGTATGAAGTATAAATTTACATTCATTAGTTTAATTGGTGAATTTGTTTTATTTAATGCTGCCATTTTTAGTCACCTCCCTAAGATTAATAAACGTTTTAATGAAATAATGAAGCAGATGAAGAGGATCGGTTATGATTCTTTTTTGCTTATTGCAGTTACATCTGCCTTTACCGGACTTGTAACTTCTGTTCAAGCTTCATATCAAACCAGCGGATATATCCCGGTTAGTCTTATTGGCGTTCTAATTGGAAAATCTACAATGATAGAACTTGCACCGGTTCTTACCGGGCTTGTATTAGCAGGAAAGGTAGGAGCATCAATTGCTGCTGAGATCGGTACAATGAAAGTAAGTGAGCAACTTGATGCCCTGGAAACAATGGCTATCGATCCGGTTGATCTTGTTTATATGCCGCGGATAATTGCAGGTATTGTCATGTTTCCAATTCTTACCATTTTTTCCAACCTTATCGGGATATTTTCTGCTTTTTTATTATCGGTTTACAAATATCATATTAATGCATTTAGCTTTTTCACAAATATGCGTGATTTTTTCCTGCCTTCTGATCTCATCGGTGGATTAGTGAAAGCTATCTTCTTTGGATTAATAATTACGGTAGTCGGGTGTTTTGCCGGAAGCAAAGCAAAAGGTGGAGCAGAAGGTGTTGGAAGAGTAACGACCATTACAGTTGTTTATTCCTCAATTCTGATCCTGATTACAGATTTTTTTGTAGCTGCTTTATTATTTGGAAAAGCATGATGAAAAAGATCGTATTATTTTTTCTTATAGTTTTGATCTTATCTTGTAGTAAGCAAGACAAAAATGAAATCCCGGAAGAAAGCCAAATATTAAATATTTATGCAGTAGATGTATTTTTGAATGAAGATTTTTATGAAAATATTATCCCGATATTTACGAAAATATTTAAGTGTGAAGTAAATATAACTAAGTTCCCTAATGCATTGTCAATGCTTGAAACAGCCATTTCAGAGAAAGACAGTACAAATATTGATCTACTTTTTGGAATTGATAATACGCTTCTGTTCTTGGCAGGGAAGGACAGTCTTTTTATCCAATACGAATCAAAGAATTTGCACTATATCTATGAAGATCTTATCTTTGATAAAAAACATCAGATCAATCCGGTTTGTTACAGCAATATTGCATTTAATTATAATAGTTATGTAATATCAGATCCTCCAATTACGTTCGGTGAGATGCAGGATGGTAAATTCAAAGATCAGATAATAATAATAGATCCTAGAACATCCAGCATAGGAAGGGCTATGCTTTACTGGTCAGTGGCTGCTTTTGGTAGGAATGGATACGGTCACTTTTGGCGCAGTATTAAAGAAAATGTCTTCAGCATTTATGATAATCAGAATGACGCATATAATGCTTATTTAGCGGGGGAAGCACCGATGATCATCGGAATGGAGACAACTCCAATTTATCATATACAGCATGATAATACAGATAAATACAAATCTACGATCCCGAAAGAGGGTGGATTTAAATTCATTGTTGGCATTGGGATCTTAAACTCTTCTCAGCATAAGTATTACGCACGTAAATTTGTAGATTTCCTTCTTTCTAATGAATTTCAAGAAATGATAACTGAAGAAATGTGGATGAAACCCGTCAATAGGAGGATCAAGCTTCCCGTAGATTATGAGATCCTGCCGCAAATCACTAAAGATTATACAAATAAACTTTCAACCAGGCAAACAAGACGGCAGTATAATGAATGGATAGCAAAATGGAAGCGGATAATGTTGAAATGAACAACCCTAATTTTCATGTTGTCTTGTATCAACCTGAGATTCCTGCTAATACCGGTAATATTGGTCGTCTTTGTGTTGGTACAAATTCTATGCTTCATATTATTAAACCAATGCGATTTTTCTTAACTGATAAATTAGTTAAACGAGCCGGACTTGATTATTGGGATAAACTTTCGCTGAAAATTCATGATTCCCTGGATGCTTTTCTTACGGAATTTTCTAACAGTAATATATATTATTGCACAACAAAAACTAAAAGTAATTATACTGAACGGAAATATAAAAAGGGTGATGTTTTTATTTTTGGACCGGAATCGAAAGGAATACCTGAGGATATTTTGAATAAATATCAAACGCAGAATCTCACAATTCCTATGAGTTCTCAAATTCGATCAATTAATCTGTCGAATAGTGTTGCAATAGTTATCTATGAAGCTTGGCGGCAGATAGGATTTTAATTGTTGATTAATGTTTGGAATGCGACACGCCATCTATCACAAATCATAAAACTTTTGAATGCTAACTCAACCCAAAACAAACCATAAAACTGTGGAATGAAGACTGGCGTGTGCATTTTTGTTAAGTGCATTTCTACCAATGTATTATTCGTTATTTAACAATTCGTTAATTGATTGAATTACTTCTTTTAAATTACTCAATCCAATTTTTGCATCTTCAAGAGTAAATTTATGAAGTATATTGTAATCACTTTTCATTCTTTGTTCAAAAGCTCTATAAATCATTCTGCCTATTTTGCGATCAACTTTTTTTTCTTTAACATAATTTTTATTAAACCATCCAATTATCTGAGAATGATTTGATGTTGAGAACCCATTCTTTATTGCAATTGCTGAAATTATATAAAACATTCCATAATAAATTCGATTTAAAGCTAAAGAATAATATTTATTTTTTATCAAAAACTCTACTTCTCTTTGAGTTGAAAAAGCTTTTTCAGTATTATGTATTATTAAATCTTTACGATTCATTTCAGATAGAGTCATATTACAACTCCATTATTCATAGCAGATTGGACGAAAGGTAAAGCTCCTTTTATTGTTTTTAATTCATCATTTGTTATAAACTTCAAATCTGTAAGAATATCATATTTTAATATAATATCATAAGCTATATCCAATACGTTTTCTTCAAATTCCCGATTGTATTGCTCTTTTAGAATTAATAGAATATCATAATCAGAAAATTCATTCTCTCTGTTTTCTGCTCGTGAACCAAATAGAATTAATTTATCTATAATCTCAGGATATTTTTTAATTAATAATTTCTTGAGTTCAATCATCGCTTTTTTATTATACATAATAACCCCCTATATAATTTTAATTCTAATTATTCATAGGTGCAATAATTAGCAAGAAAAACATATTAAGAATTCCTTTAACTAACTTCCTAGACACTAATGAGTTCAAATGTCAATAGACTTGATTTTCATTAAAAAGCATATAGTATAGCTATTTTATAATTTTGTACCACAATGTGGACATTGATAACTCTTCTCTCCGTCTACTATTATGAAAATTGCCCAGATTAAAAAAAAGATCCCCGCAGTAATAATTGTTAGAAAACATCCCATTCCAGTAGATATAGATTCTTGTTTTTCTGCTCTAACGTTTTATTGCAATTTTGGCAGTATAATTGTTTATAAATCATAAACTCCTCCTAAATCTCAATTAAAATTACTTTATTAATATTGCCCATAATGGTTGAAGTGTGCGGTGCTCTTCTTGCTTTTCTTTCAATCTGAGCACTGACACTTTTGTTAAGTGCCATCTTTTCAATGTTATTTCAATAACAACATACGTTTAGTTATCGATTTGGATGGAGTTATAAGTTTATAAAAATACACTCCGCTGGCAACTTTCTTTTTGTTATCGTCTACTCCTCGCCAGATAATTTCAAAATGACCTTTAGAAGAATATGCATCCATTAAGGTTTTTACTTTTTGTCCCTTAATGTTGTAAACAGATAATTCTATTTTACCAGCTTCAGCTAATTCCAATTTTATAGTTGTGGAAGGATTAAAAGGATTTGGGTAATTTGTAATTTTTGTTTGAGTAATTGGAATGATTATGTCTTCTAAAACTGAGATAGAATCTTGATACTCATAAGCACCAATATCAATTATTGCTATTCCATCACCATCTCCGTCTACCACTCTTTCGTTATACAATAAATCCCAAGGTGGAATGAATAAACCTGTTGTATCTGGTGTACCGGCATCAATGCAGGGAGATTGTTCTGTTAGTTGATATGGATCATCACCTGATAAGAGAAATAGTGGATCTACGTCGATATTGCCTTCGCCCCAATTTACTATATTAGCATTATTTTGGTTGTAAATGGCACTCTGACCACCTTGAATATTACAATGAGAAATATTGAGTTCTGCCAAATAACCAATTGGAGAGTTATCAGGTAGAAAAATTTCATAGTTACAGTTATTCCGCATAATATTATTATGAAACTCGATTGGATTTCTTAATATTACTAACGTGTATGTACTTGTATTATCAATAAAAGTTGTATTATTAATCTCAATATCATCAGAACCGTCAATATTTACTATTCTATACGCTGTACCTAAGCACTGGTTATTTTCGAATAGACAATTAGAAATAGTATATTTACCACTCTCTCCATTCAGAGTATTTAAGACTAATGCACTGACACCTGCTTCGCAAGCATTAATTAGGTTTTCTGAAAATATGGTATTCTTAATTATTACATCACCATTAGCATAAGTATTGGTTTGTAAACCAGCACATAGTTGAAGTGAAGTTGTACCTGAGCAAGTATTGTTAATAAATCTGCAGCCATCCATTTCAAGATGATTAATTTCACAGATATAAGCAGCAGCTACTCCTTCAGGAGTAAAACAAGAGATGAAATCAACATTTTTAAAATACATACTCTCAGTAGGACTGCTTCCAAAAGCTGAATAAATATCACTTCCGGTAAAATTTTGTATAACTAAGTTTTCAAATACTGAATTATTTGAATTAAATATTCTGAACATTGAAGAATTGTATATTATATTTTGGAAAGTCATATTTTTTAATACAAAATTATCTGCTCCTCCCATAAAAAACATTGGGTGAAATCCGTTTTCTCCATCAATAATTGTAGTTGTTTTACTATCACCGATAATTTTAATATTACTTTTTCCTCCAAAGGCTAAATATTGATCATTTGAGCTTTTGCTGTACACACCGGGAGCAAGGTGGATGGTTTTGGGATTTAAGCTATCGGATTCGATTTTGCGAATTGCTTGAACAATTGTTTTCATCGGTTCATTCGGAGATGAACCGGAATTTGCATCATCGCCATCCGGTGCAACATAAAGATCACCATTGACCTGTTGCAAAGATGAATCTAGAATATCGAAAGTATATGGATTAGGATATAATGACATTTCAAATTCATTTGCGAAATATCTAGTAGGTTCTAAAATCGAAAAAGTATCTACGATTACTTCATTAGTTTCGCAATAGATTGAATACAAATCTAATCCAGTACTTGCAATATTATCGTATATATTACATCTGTTAATACTATCAAAAGTAAGATTGGCATCATCCATCATAATACCACCTGCTGCACTGTGTGCAAAATTATCGTGAACTGAGACACCGGATAAGGTAAGGTTACATCTATACGCATAAATCCCACCACCAACTTCAGAATTGTTTTTCGTAATTCTGCAATTAGTAATAGAAAATGATGTTGGTTGTTGATATGCCCCTCTTACATGAACTCCACCTCCGTCGCTTTGATACCATTGACTTCCCCAACCATTGGTTATTGTGAAACCCTGGATTTGGGCTGTTGTTTCAAAGCTCATTACACGTACACAGCTTTGCTGTTGTTGCCCATCTATCACAGTTGAACTAATGTAGGCTGGATCATTTGTTGTGAGTTCTAAACTGGCAACCATGATGTTTTTACCATAGTAGATAATGTTTTCGTAATAGATGCCAGGATAGACAAGAACAGTGTCAGAATCTACGGAAGCATTTATTCCTTCCTGGATGGTTGTAAAGTCACCTGTGCCATCGAGTTTAATGTGCCAAATAACGGCATTTAGCAACGAACAAACACTAACAAATGTGAATAAAAAAATAAGTTTTAGTTTCATGATTTCCTCGAACTTACCCCAACCCCTCTCTTCATCTCAAGAGAGGGATTTAGGTAAATATTATTTGCTTATTTCAAAAGTAACATTTTCTTCGAAATTATTTTATCATCGGTTTTGAGTTTGTACAGATACAAACCTGAGCTTACCTGTTTACCATTATCATCTTTACCTTCCCAAACTACAGAATGTTCACCTGTCGCAAATTGACCACTTACAAGTTGTTTTACTTTTTGTCCTTTTATGTTATAAACAGTGAGTTTGATATCCTGTTCATTTGGTAATGAGAAAAACAGTGTTGTTTCAGGATTGAAGGGATTTGGAAAATTCGTAATCTTGATTGATGCTGGAGTAGGAGTATCATTTTGATCATCCCTAAAGGACACATAATAACAATCTCTGCTGCTATCGATCTGAATGGTACCTCTTACTGTTTTCGATGTTTCCGGTTCATAAATTCCATATTCTTTGATTTGTTTATTTAGTTCTCGGCTGCCATATGAGAATTCAAATTCCAGGTTATTTCCCTGGTTTTCCAAAATATAGGCACAGATCTGAGCAGATGTATCCTGCACAACTGTTGCTCCTTTGCATTCTCCATCCACGTAAGCTCCGATTTCAGAAGGCAGATCGTTCGGATCTAACTCTATGAAAACAGGGATATAGTCAGATTCTTCTTCATAAGTAAAATCTTGAGATTCAGGGATAACATATTTTTCACGTGATTCCTCAAAATTCCAGAAGAATGCGGGTACGTCGGATTCGCAATAAGCAATTACCATGTCGCCAGGACTTATTGTATAAGGTACATCCGGCCAACCACTTCCTTTTTTAAGAGCCCAATGTTGTCCCCTAATTCCAGTCAAATTATCTAATTGATCTGCAAAAGCATCGTAGATGTGCTGGGTTTCTTCCAGGAAATAACCTATCCAGTTTTCTTGATTGTTACCGAAAAGTGGAAATGTAGTCTCTGTCGGGCATCGTTCACCGATTACAGTAAATTCACAATCGGTAAATGTATGGAATTTATATCCATATGGACTTGTTATGGGGTGAGTTCCATTATGCCAATTTTGACCATCGTACGAGATATAAGCAGGAACTGAGTTTTGAGAATGTGGTTTAAACCAAGCTTCATCCAATTTGTCTTGTGCTGAAATAGGAGCCAGAAAATATTGCGCTTCATTATTAGCTTCAGGATCAAGGATATCAAAGGAGAGCCATTTCCAGCCGCAATCAGGTAAAGTAAACTGGCTTGGAAAGCTGTAGTTTTTGACATCAATCTCAAAAACATTTTCATAAGTAACAATATCACCTTCACGCGGAATTACAACCAATGAATACTGTTGAACCTGAGTTCCTCCGGGAATATTAAAATATGTTTTTACACCAACAAATCCTTCATTTAAACCATCATATTCTTTATAAGAAAGGTTATAATCCGGATATGCATCATTTGAGTTTCTGAAAATATAGAGTGTATTACCATCAGAAAGAACAGAATTTATCCGGTTTGGATTCCAATTATCTCTAAAAATCTCCTGAAAATTATAAACAATACCCGAAGAATCATAAACCGCGGTTTCATTAAAAGCAGCTATCATGCCGGCAATAACATCTCCGTTAAATTCAATTACATGAGCCATAATGTAATGAAATAAAAGTTCAGTATCACAAACAGTATCACGATCATAGATATTATTTCCCAGATCTCCCCAATTAAGAGGATAATCATCAAACCAGTCAGAATTGTAACTATAACAATACCAATACATTGGTTCTTTGTAATCATGGTATCCATTGTGATGAAATGTATAAGTTTTATCATTCCAGTTAAATTTATAAGGATGCTGACCAGCTGCACCTGCAGAAACTCCTGCTCGATTTCTATCATGTCCTAAAACGATTACTGCTTCATCAACAGGATTCATAATTCTGCTTTCGGCAATATCCGAATCAGAAAACAAAAACATCGGAATCAATAATAAAACTATCAGAAATTTATTCATTAAATTCTCCTTTTAATCTATGAACACCTAATGTTTGGTGCACGCCACGTTCTTTCAACTTCACTTTTTGCTCAATGTGGGTGCGCTTGTTATACACCATAATCTTTAAGACTTCTATTTCAACAATAGCATACGTTTAACCGATTCTTGATTTCCGGCTTTGATTTTATAAAGATAAATCCCTGAGCTTACAGGTTTATTGTTTTCATCAACACCAGACCAAATTGCAGTATGCTTACCTTTTTGCATTTGTTCATTAATTAAAGTTTTTACTTTTTGACCTTTGATGTTATAAACTTCAAGATTCACAAAATCGGAATTTTGTGTTACTGAAAAAGAAATTGTTGTTTCTGGATTAAACGGATTAGGAAAATTTGTTAGATTAAAGTTATTGGTTGCATTAACAATCACATTATCTTCCACATCCACTATTTCAAACATTGGA
>JAYEKK010000112.1:0-3468 GCA_034660955.1 Candidatus Cloacimonadota bacterium
AACCTTTGTCCTTCGACTATGCTTTCATCCTTCGTAGTACTACGGAGAACGGACAGGATGACACGAGTTTCGGTTGGCAAGCAGAAAGACAGATTTTATCCTTCGATACTTGACAAAAGCCAAACTAAGGATGATAAAGTTTCTCTCTACGGCTTCTTATGTTCCTTCTCTTTTGAGAGAAGGACAGCGGGATGAGTTAGTTTCTACACTTCATGTATAAGTTCACGACGGATGATCTCAAAATTGTTTGTATTATCTCTTTCAATTTCATAGATATGTTGTAAGCAATCAAAAATACTGGCACCAACTGTTTTCTTTATCACAGTAAGTTCGGTGTTATCCCAACTTATTTCATGGATGATACTTTTTAGGTTACCTGTTTTTGCTTTACCTTTGCGAAATCTTGTAAATACCCATTCTTCTGCTTCATTAAATTCATTCGTTTTTTGCTGGAAAATATCTGCAAATCCATTCGGTGGAATAACTGAGATCTTTTCAAATTGATAGTAATCCATAGCTCGCATTTGTTTATTTTCAATTGGGATCACTTTCTTTAGTTTAAGCTGCTTCGGCATAACTTTAGCAAATTGTGTAAAGATGAATTCGGTTGAAGTTTCTCTTTTAAGAACAAAATCAAAATACTCATTCTTACCCTGTACACCAAGCGGTAACGGCGCTCCCAAGGCAGCTTTGGGATGAACATTGTAACCATGAGAAAACACCACCGGCAAGTTCACTGCTCGTAAAATATTGTGGATCATTCGCATTGTATCAAGATGAGCAACAAATCGTAATCTGCTTAGCTTACTAAAGAAAACACGGTAATGAATATTAGGAACATTAGATTGTTCATCCATGGCAATTTCAAAGGCGGGAGTTATCTTTTGTGGAACATATTGCGGTTGAATTTCTTTATTGCAAATCCCGCAATAGGTACATTCTCCGTCACGGCAATCTTCTGTTAGCTGCATCTCTTTTGCTCTTTCCCAATCCTCTAACAAAAATTTCTTTGTAATACCAATATCGATCTGATCCCAGGGGAGAGCTTTTTCAAGATCTATTGCATCAGTATAATTTGTAACATCTATTTTTAGATCATCAATTGCAGTTTGCCAATAACGATAATTGAAATGCTCGTTCCAACCATCAAATTTTGCACCATATTTGTAAGCTTTATGAATAAGTTTTCCAACAGTTTTGTCACCACGTCCAATTATGCATTCCAACAAAGAATTATCCACTTCATGATATTTTACTCTTACAAATTTATATCTTTTTAGTCCATTACGGATCTGATAAATTTTGGTAAGTAATGTTTCTTTATCATCCATCTTTACCCACTGGAAAGGAGTGAAAGGTTTAGGCACGAAAGGTGAGATGGCAACATTGATCTGTAGTTTCTTTCCAGAGATCTTAATAATATCTTCAATCAGTTTAATAATTCCCAGAATATCATCATCATTCTCGAATGGAAGCCCGATCATAAAATACAGTTTAACCAATTGCCAGCCATTATTAAGAGCAATTTGAATACTTTTAAAAATATCATCTTCAGTTATATTTTTATTGATAATATCACGTAATCTTTGACTTCCGGCTTCTGGTGCAAGTGTGAGTCCTGTTTGCCGCATGGCGCTCATCAATTTTGTCAGGTCATCATCAATGCTGTCCACCCTCATTGAAGGCAGAGATAAACTGGATTTATCTATATTATTGTAAATGTCCAGCAACAGCGGTTTTATACAGGAATAATCACTGGAAGAGAGCGAAGTAAGCGCTGCTTCACTCCAACCGAAATTGCCAATTTCTTTTACCAATTGTTCAAGAATAATCTTGGGGTCTCGTTCACGAACCGGACGGTAGAACATTCCGGCAAAACAGAATCTGCATCCTTTGGAACATCCCCGCATGATCTCAGCAACATAACGGTAGTGAGTTGGCTGTATCCAGGGTATAAGCTGATTCTTATGCGATTTATCAAGATTATTAAAGTCCATGAATTTTCGTATTTTTATTATTTTTTCTTTGTGTAAAGTTGGAACGTAAACTCCGTTTATTTTAGCAAGTGCTGTAAGTTTTTCCAGACGGCTTTTTTGTTTTGTTTCCCTTAATGCATTCTTGATCTCAATTATCGCATCTTCACCATCACCAATTAGAAAAGCATCAAAGAAAATTGAGAGCGGCATTGGATTTGCTCCGGCAGGACCACCTCCGAGAATTATGGGATCGATTTCATTTCTGTTTGTGTTAAAAAGAGGTATATTTGCCAATTCCAGCATATAAAGAATATTAGTAAAAGTAAGCTCAGATTGCAGAGTAAAACCAATTACATCAAAATCGGAACAGGCAATAGAACTTTCGATTCCAAAAAGAGGGATATTTTCTTGAATGAGCAGTTCCCCAAAATCCGGCCACGGTGCATAAACGCGGTCAGCCACGGCATCTTCTTCGTTATTAAGAATTGTATAAAGAATTTTAATTCCAAGATGTGAAAAGCCGATCTCATAAACATCAGGGAAGGCAAGGCAGAAATTCACACGATTATTTGAAGGTGTTTTACCATAACTGTTCAATTCATTATTTATATAACGTGCAGGTTTCAGGACGGACACCAATAGGTGTTCGTATTTTACTTTATTCATTTTTTGCTTTATTCGTCGTAATTAAAGGGGCTCTTTTTATCTTTGAATAGCAGCTTGTTAAGATGATCGGTAGAATCATCAATTGTATTTACTTTAGGTTTTTCTACCTGTTCCACCAAAACCATTTCATCTTTTTTTTTACTTTTAGGAACAATTCTTTTACTCTCGATTTCCAATGATTTTTCTGTTTTTTCTTTGGGCTTTATTTCCATTCCTGCATCTGCTTTTTTAAATGGCGGCCAAGTGAGAACACCATCTTTATACAAATTTATAACAAGATATGAGAGAAGCATAATAACGATTATTAGCAGCATTATAGAAAATATTTTCGTAGGAAGTAAAAACTTTCTGGGTTGATTAGAAAGGCTAATTGGAGCATATTGTATTTTTGTGTTAAACTGATTTTGTAAAAGTTCATGAATTTGATTTTCAGTTATCCCAAGTGCTTTAGCGTAAGTTAATATCATAGCTTTTGCATAACCGATTCCACCCAAGTCATCAAAGAGGTTACTCTCAAGTTTTTCTAAAAGCCGCACCCTTATCTTTGTGATTTCAAAAATATCCTCAAGTGTCAGATTCTTCTTCTCTCTTATCGTCTGTAAATATTTTCCAATTGTTATGTCTTCTAAAGAATTTTCCATATTATTTACCTCAAATTATTTATTAATACAATTCCGGTGATTACCCCAACTGTATCATAAGCTAGATCATGCCAATTGAAACCGGTATCCTTTATTTTTTTATCACTATATTCTTTTACTGTTCCTAAAGCAAATGTAAATGAAACTGCAAAATAAAAACTATTTTTGGAGGAATGTCCAAGAAT
>JAYEKK010000113.1:0-13968 GCA_034660955.1 Candidatus Cloacimonadota bacterium
TAGGATTGATCTTTGCAGGCTTATTACACGTAATTTTTAAAAAAGATTTTGTAGCTAAGCATCTGGGTAAGAACAATTTCTTCTCGGTTATAAAGGCTGCGATTTTAGGAGTCCCACTTCCACTCTGTTCTTGTGGTGTTATTCCAACAGCACTATTCTTAAGGAAGAAAAAGGCATCGAAAGGTGCAACACTTTCTTTCTTGATCTCAACTCCTCAAACAGGTGTGGACAGCATAATTGCAACTTATGGAATGATGGGTCCGATCTTTGCAATATTTCGTCCGCTCGCTGCATTTGTTACAGGGATCGTGGGTGGACTTGTAACTAATTTTGTAGAGAAGAAAGATGAACCTGAAACTCTGATCATGGAATATAAATTTGATTGTGATACTTGTGATGTGGAGGATCCGCATTCTCACACAATTTTAGAGCGTGTGACATCAGGACTAAAATATGCTTTTGTGGAATTTCTGGATGATATTACAATTCAACTTATTGTAGGTATAATTATCGCTGGATTTATTTCATTCCTTATCCCAGATAATTTCTTTGCTGATTTTGGTGGTGAAGGTTTTGGGGGAATGCTGCTGATGATAGCTGTGGGAATTCCACTTTATGTGTGTGCAACTGCCTCTATTCCAATAGCTGTTTCTCTTATATTAAAAGGGATCTCACCTGGTGCAGCATTTGTATTTTTGGTGGTTGGTCCTGCCACAAATGCAGCTACCATAACTCTGATAAGCAGAGCACTGGGAAAGAAATTGATCGCAATTTACCTTACTGTTATTTCTGTATTTGCTATTCTAGGTGGATTGCTGCTTAACTATATTTTTGATATATTTGGAAAACCTGACATGTTAATGATGCATCATCACGAAGAGATTTCATTATTTTCTAAAATACTTATTGGTGTGTTTTCTATTCTGCTGATCTTATCTATTTTCAGGAAAATAAGGAACAAATTTAAAAAGCCAGAGTTAGGAGGAGAAATGCCTAACAAAACTTTTCTTATTGAAGGAATGACCTGCAATCACTGCGTAGCAAATGTGAAAGACTCGCTCATCAAGATTGATGGTGTGCAGAATGTGAAAATCAATCTGGCAAAAAAGAATGCTGTGGTGGATGGTGATTACAATTCTGACGAAGTAAAAGCAGCAATTACAAAAGCAGGTTATAAAGTGGTGGAAAAATCTTATTAGTTAAAATTGAATTTTATTCTGTTAAATTATTTATAATTCATCGTTAAGCATATTATATGCAGAAACTAAATTCCTCTTCTCGATTTCAAGCTCTTTATATTTATCTTTTAATATCTCTGGGAATAACTCTAAAATTATTACAATTAATTGGGAAATAATAACTCCTGCTACATTATAACACATTTTCCTTCCCACCAATGCTTTCGGGTTTGAAATATATTCGTTTATCCCTTCATTATACATATATTCAGAATGAGCATAGTTTGAAAAATTTTCCACCTAGATTTATAAAGCTTAGTATTTAGTTTAGATTTTTCTATTAAATAGTTCCAATTACATCCCATTCTTGGTTTTATAAAATCTTTCTTTTTTACATTTTCCAGTTTTTCTAAGATAACATCAATCTCTAATTCTAATTTTTCTAGAATGTCAGCAATCTCTTTTTCAAATTTTGAGTCTTTTAGTATATTAGCAATTTGTTTACAATTTTTGTATCCTGCAAATTTATAACTTTTTATTCGTTCTTCTCTGGTCGTATATTTTAGATCTTTATTTTTTATAACAAATAGGTATTCAATAGTTAAATAATTTTCAATAAGAGTTCTGGAAAGTGTGAAAATTGAAGGTATATCATAAATATTATCAAGGTTTTTATATTTAGAACCTTTTAGAAGAACTGAAAGTGAAAACAAATTTAACTGTATCTTGAGTAAAAGTTTATCTAAAATTTCCGTCTCCTCAGATTCATGTAAACTTTCTAAATTGATCCACAATGTTAGGTAAGTCATGATCAAACGATCAAGATCATTTTCCAATTTTTCTAATATTGCGGATTCTAACATCTCATTATTTTCCATTAACTTTATCCTATTTAATATTTTAAATTATCAATACTTAATTTCACTTTGAAGTTTGATGTTACCGACAATAGAAAAGTTTTAATTAATGTCAAAATATTTAATAAACGAAGCAGCTTTTGAAGTGGCAAAAAATCAAATCAAATAAAACAATTGTTGCCAATTGAAAGATGAAATTGAAAATCTGTTTTGAAATAAAATAAGGGATGTCTTTCTGAGGTTTCTATTAGCTTTGCTTACGAAGAATCTCGTGATAATTCTTTCAGCTTGGCTTCTCGGTAAAGTCAAGATCCTTCCTAAAAAGAGCAACGTGCAAGACTCGTCCAGCCTTCGCTAAGCTTCGGCTTAGCAAGCAGGATGACAGAGAGAGGGGAGTAAAAATGAAATACTGGTTTTCAATTCTAATTATATTGTTTATCATATTTTCTACATTTGAGTTAAGAGCAGAAATACCTGATTATGATGAAATGATCGAGAAGTTAGAAAGTTACAAAGAAGATACTTTGAGATATGAAAATGTAAAAGGAGCATTATGCTTTTATTATCCTGAATCAGAAAAAGTTTATGAATTTGCCAATGAAGAATTCTACGATAAAATGTACCCGATCTGGCGAAATGACTCACTCAAAGTAATTGAGATAAATAAATTATTAGAGAAATATCCCAAAACAAACTGGCGCAGAACAATGTATCAATATCTCACATATTCGCTGCATAATCTAAACCGTAAAATTCCATTAGTTCTTGTACTTGTTGCGTTTAGAGAAGCTTTTCCAAATGATTATAAACCCTTTTCTCAATCTGCCAGATACTATAATGAATTAGATAATGATCCCCATAAAACACTTGAATTTGCCATAAAAGCACACGCAATGTCTTATAATTATCCAAAAATGGAGTTCTTTCCGGATGAAGAATGGCTGCTGGAAAAACGTTCAGCTCCTGTAAAAACTGTCGCACTTCTCGCTGAGATATATTTTAAGCAAAGCAAATATGCAGAAGCTGAGGAAATGCTGAATAATATTATCAGCAACAATGATCTGGGATTGGATGATGAGACTACATTATGCAGATGCTACTACTGGCTGGCAAAGATCCATGAAGAAGAAGGCAATAGGGAAGAAGCAGTGCAGTCAGCCATAAAAGCACTTGTTGCCGGTGATTCACGGAATTATTACACTCCTAAAGCTGATTCATTATTACGAAGAGAGATTGGCTATAAAGATCTTTCTGAAGCTGAATATTCTGATTTTATTCGTAAGCAGGTTGGATACGATGAAGTTGTATTTTCTGATGTTACAAGTGAAATTGGAATGGAAAACGTGAGAGCCGGACGTATTGCTTGGGGAGATTACAATAATGATGGATTTCAGGATATTCTATTGGATGGAAAACGTCTTTTCAGGAACATGAAAGGAGTACATTTTGTTGAAATTACGCAATCTGCTTTCCCCGATACAATTCGTGGTAATGGCGGTTTATGGGGTGATTTTGATAACGATGGAGATCTTGATGTTATCACCAAAGATCCCGAAACTGTTTGGTTAAATGATCTAGGAACTTTCTATAAAGTAGATGGTACAAATTCGATTCAAGATAATCAAGTATCCACCGAAGGAGTTGGAATAGGTGATGTTAATAAGGATGGTTTTTTGGATGTATATTTTGCTAATTATGAGAAGAACTATGTGAATGAAGAAGATCAGCTTTTCCGTGGAATTGGTGAAGGAAAATTTTTAGAAATTACAGAGAAAGCCGATATACTTCCTACAGATGGAAAAAATCGTGCTGGTCGCGGTGTAAATATGTGCGATTTTGATCTGGATGGAGACCTGGATATTTTTGTTTCCAATTACAGACTGACCGATAATTTTTTATGGCAGAATGATGGAACTGGTCATTTTGAGAACAATGCATTAAAGCTTGGAATTGCAGGAGATGAAGTTGCGGGCTGGTGGGGTCATACGATCGGCAGTGAATGGGCAGATGTTGATAATGATGGTGATTTTGATCTCATCACCTGTAATCTGGCACATCCCAGATACATAGATTTTTCCAACAAAACCAGATTATACATAAATGAGAACGAGAAATTTATTGATCGCAGAAAGGAAGCAGGAATAAAATTTGAGGAGACTCATTCGGAACCATGTTGGGCAGATTTTAACAATGATGGCTTTATGGATCTGTATATAACCAGCATTTACGAAGGACGCCGATCTTTCTTATACATGAATAATGGAGATGGGACATTTAAGGAAACCACATTTCTGGCAGGAGTTAGGCATTTCAACGGTTGGGGTGCTGCTTGCGCTGATTATGATAATGACGGAGATGTGGATTTACTGGTGGCAGGTGGGAAGATCCAACTATTTCGAAATGAAGCAAATAAAAAAGCTAACTGGTTAGAAGTAAGAGTTATCGGTAAAAACCATGTTGATGCGATTGGAACCAGATTAATCCTTTCTAATGATGAAATTTCGCTCATGCATGAAATTCAGGGTGGAAAGGGAACAACGAATCAGCATTCTCTAATTCAACACTTTGGTTTAGGAACTTTACAGCCGCCTTTTAAATTGGATGTAATTTTCCCAAGTGGAATAAAAAAAATGTTGATGATAAATGAGATAAATAAAATTATGGCTGTGAAAGAATAATAAATTTTTGAGAACATTGTCTTTGCGTCCGGCAGCTGCCGGATGCTGTTACAAACGACTTGTCTCGGTGTAGCTTTAGCGTAAACGGAAGCAATCTCGTTTGAGTAGATTAAAGATTTAAATTGCTTCGGTAGAATCTCTTTGTAAGAGACCTCGCAATGACAATTTGCAGAGCAAAATGATTTTTCTCGTTACGAAGTTGTACTTCGTAATGTTATTGTTTAGGAAGTTTTACTTCCAAATCAATTGTGTTCCTAAGTTCAACTTAGGAACAAGAGTAGGAAACATACACGTTCAAGAGTGAACGTGCTACAGAATCGGGACGAAAACGAAAAATATTGTGGACTCCTCGGGACGAGAAGTCCAGCAAGATAAAGAAAAAATGGAGGAGATTATGAAATATAAGTTATTGTTTTTAGTACTTTTGGTTGCAATATCAACCCAGTTATTTTCATGGGGAGGTTTGGGGCATGAAGTTATCACACGTCTGGCAATCGATGGGCTTCCTGATGGGATGTGTTTCATAAAAGAGAACAGTGAATATTTATGTGATCATTCTATAGATGCTGACAAAAGAAAAAGTGAAGATCCATCGGAAAGGAATAAACATTTTATTGATGTTGACCGTTATGAAGAATTTAATGTTGGTGAGATGATAATTGATAAAACGGAATTGATTAAGATCTATGGAGAAGACATTGTAGATAAAATGGGAATTTTACCATGGAACACCGTTGAAGTTCTTAATAACCTGACTACTGCCATGAAAGAAAACAATAAAGCTGAAATACTTTTCTTTGCTGCTGATTTGGCACATTATGTTGGAGATGCACATCAACCACAACATAATATTCTAAATTATAATGGGAAATTAACTAACCAAAGAGGTATTCACGGAAGATATGAAATTGATTTGATTGATGCGAATCTTGAAGAGTTAGAAACGAATATTTCACCGATAGAAATTATTTATGTTAAAGAACCTCTTCAGTTTATATTTGATTATTGTACACAGTCAAATAGCTTTGCCGGTTTAATAGAATTGGCTGATCTTCATGCACTTAAGTATAGTGGAGATGAGTATAATGAGAAGTATTTCAGTATTTTCTGGTTCAGAACAAAATTTATGACGTTCCATCAATTCTCAAATGCAGCAGAAGATCTGGCGTCAATGTATTATACTGCCTGGATAAATGCAGGGAAACCAGAGATAAAATAAGAATTAAAAAATATATTCTTTAAGTTTTAGACAAAGTTTTATAATATGTAATTGTCATGATGAATCCTTCGATTTATCTCAGGATATTTGATATTAAAATTGCTGGCAAACTTTTGTTTACCAGCAATCTCCAGCGGTCAAATGACCGCCCTATAAGAAATTAGTTATTTTCTTAAAAAGAACCAAGAATTGTTGTTGCATCTTTACCTTTTGCAGTTATTGTGCTTTGCCAGAGTGTTTCACCTTTATCAATTATCTTGTATTGAGCAACACCGCCGGGCACTTCGTTAGTGATCCACCATTCTACGTTTCCTTGTCCGTAAACCGCTAGGAATACCACATGATCACAATTGAAGACTCCAGCTTTAGTTTTTAAACTTACCTTTCCTTTTGTTGCTCCCTTGATGCTTTCATCCGTAACTTCTTGAGGTGGGAAGTAGATCTGCTGTCCGGATACTGGAATTTCACCTTCATTCTCCTCCGCATCTTTTGCCCGTAATCTTAACAGAGAACCATCTGGTGAGATCAATGTTTCATATATCCAATTATCTTCTCTTTCCATCCATGTGATTCTCCACCAGTGATTTCCATTTTCGTCCACTTTTAAGTAAGCACGTTCCAGTTCAATGGAATTATTACCATCAGTAACGATTTCAAATTTAGCCCAATCACCAGGTGCATAATCAACTTGACCAAGCCACAAACCTCCGGCAGAGAAGGCATAAGTGAATACGATCTGAGCCTGCATTGCCATGAAATTTCCCCAGTTTGCAGAACGTGGTGGTGGAAGTTTTTCTTTTGGTGCAGTTTGTCTGTAAGCTTCATTTTCTGCATGTTCCCCGATAGCTCTTTCAATTCCGCGACTTATTCCTCGGGATATTGGATTGGAACCACCGATGCAGCCAGTTGTAATAATAATGAACAAAATTAAAACATAAATGAATAACATGTTTTTTTTCATAATCTCCTCCTTTTCTTAGTTATCTTTGTTACCAGTCAATTCGATATATTGCAATGAGTTCTGTCAATGAATTTGGTAAATGGGGTTATTAATTGAAGCGATTATTTATTAATTGAGGCTTTTCTTTTATCACTTCAGAAATAGTATATAGCGAACCTGAGATCATTACAATATCATCTTTATCAGCATCGGATATTGCTTTCTTCACCGCAGTTATAACATCTTCATGTACTTCATACGGTTCGTTATATAGTTTTACAAATTCTACCTGATCTTCAATTTCTGCGGCTCGATTCGATTTATTTTTTGTTATATAAATTTTATGACTCACACTGCAAATATCTTTAATAATTGTTTCCAACTTTTTATCCCGCAAAATTGCCAGAACGAAATATATTTTTTTATTTGGGAAGAGATCGAGCAAATTGTTCCTTAGTGCTTTTATGCCTTCTTCGTTGTGAGCACCATCAATAATTACGGTTGGATTTTGGGAAATTATCTGCATTCTCCCTTGCCAATTTACATGAGTCAATGCTTTATAAATCTTTTGTTTATCAAATATTCTGCCTGTTTTTTGCAGGAATATAATGAATGCTATAATCGCAATTGAAGCATTATATGCTTGATGTTTTCCCAATAAATTAACTACTACATTTTCCAGATCGAGCTTAGGTGAATGATAATTAAATGAAGTTCCAGAATCATTTATTTCGATATTAGAAATTGAAAAATCCTTTCCATATTCCAGAACAGGAGCATTTAATTCTTTGGCTCTCTGTCTTATTACTTTAATTGCTTCTGCTGGTATTTTTCCAAGAACTACAGGGGTGTTTGTTTTGATAATGCCGGCTTTTTCAAAGGCAATTTTTTCTATTGAATTCCCAAGGCTTTTCGTATGATCGTATGAGATTGTTGTAATAACCGTAACAGTGGATTCAAATGGATTTGTACCATCTAGTCTGCCACCTAATCCAACTTCAAATATTGCATTATCAATATTGTTTGAATGGAAAATATCAAATGCCATTGCTGTTGTTATTTCAAAGAATGAAGCTTCATTCTCTTCTAATACGTTTTCCCATTTTTTATAAGTAGAAATCAGTTCATCCAAATCAATGTTTTTCCCATTTAGTCGTATTCGTTCGCGATAATCAACTAGGTGAGGTGAAGTATTTAAACCTGTTTTGATGTCGTATTGCAAAGATAAAGCTTCGCACATTGCAGCGGTAGAGCCCTTGCCATTTGTTCCAGCTATATGGATTCCATGTAACTTTTCATTTGGTGAATCCATTGCTCTTAGGATATTTTGCATTCTTTCTAGGCCTAGTTTTACATTGCCGGAGTGACGCTGATAGATATAATCTAAAAATTCTTGATATTCCATTTTTTTACATAAAAAAACCTTCAAGGTTTTTGAAACCTTGAAGGTTCATAGTTATTCATAAGTTTATTCGAGAAGGCTTTCCGGAAGAACATGATCTTCAAATTTATCATGGTTCGGGCAGGTAACAATGATTTCTCCTGTCTCAAAATCTCCACGCATGAAATACTTATCACCAACTCCCTTTTCTGGACATTCGTAAGTTGTTTTAAGATAGTTCATTCTCATAAGATCGCGTGCTGTACCTTCAAAATTTTCTTCCCTTTCATTCATGTATGATTTGATAGCTTTATAAATAGTCGTCATATTCTTGATACATTGCTCGGTTTTTTGTTTTTTGTTTACATTATAGGTTTGAGGTAAAACTAATATAAAAAATAGAACTACAATTGCAACAAAACTAATTATCTTATAGATATTAAACTTTTTCATTCTAACTCCTCAAAATTTTTTTCGATAACACCTTTTGTATGAGATTTTCGTCAAGCTTTTTGTTTGAGGTAAAATGCAGGTTGATTATACTTGACCGTTTAATTACTTTCTTTTTTAAAGTCCAAAAAAAAATTGGAGGATATTATGGCAAAGAGAGTTCTTGTAGCAACGACAAAACCATTTGCTTCTCAAGCAATAGTGGAGATAAAAAATATCTGTGAAGAGAAGGGTTATGAATTAATCCTGAATGAGAGTTATACTGAACAAAGTGATCTGGTAAATGCAGTTAAGGATGTAAATGCTTTGATAGTAAGAAGTGATAAGGTTACAAGTGAAGTTATAGAAAATGCTGATAATCTAAAAGTTGTTGTTCGTGCTGGTGCCGGATATGATAACTTAGATTGCGAAGCTGCTTCCAAAAAAGATGTTATATGCATGAATACTCCCGGGCAAAACTCTAATGCTGTAGCCGAACTCGCTTTTGGAATGATGTTATATATGGCTCGTAGCAAGTTCAATGGTAAATCTGGAACTGAGCTTAAAGGTAAAACTGTTGGCATTCATGCTTATGGTAATGTAGGAATCAATGTTGCGAGGATTGCCAAAGGTTTTGATATGAAAGTAATCGCTTTTGACCCCTATGTGGATAATGCTATAATGGTAGCTGATGGTGTTAAACCTGTTAATTCTGTTGAAGAATTGTACAATATAAGTGATTATTTATCAGTTCATATTCCTTCTATTCCAGCTACACAAAAATTAATTGATCTAAGACTTATCTCGGTTATGAAACCAGGTGCAACGATCATAAATACTGCCAGAAAAGAAGTTATTAATGAAGAAGATATGATCAAGGTTTTTGCAATTAGAGAAGACTTAAAATATGCATCTGATATTGCACCGGTGAAAGCAGATGAAATGATTAATAAATTTGGAGATCGAGTTTATTTTACTCCAAAGAAAATGGGTGCACAAACATTAGAAGCTAATGTAAATGCAGGTGTTGCTGCTATCAATCAAATCATTGCCTATTTCGAGAAGGGTGATACTACATTTCAAGTAAATAAATAAAGTAATAATCAAGTTAATAATAAAATTAAGAGCCTGTCAATAGAGAGGCTCTTTTTTCATATAATATTGACAAAAATGTGACAGTAGTAATGAATTTATGACAAATATGTCACTTCCGAAATTATATATAAAATATAGTGCAATCACTTAACTTTCCTTATAATATGAGCTTACGTCGTTATTTTCTTTTTCTTTTTATTTGGCATATTGTTTGCATTAATTAATTTATATATAAAGTGAGTTAATAATTAAAAAAATTAATAATGGAGGACGTTATGTTTTTTAAGAAAAATGTTTATGTTGTTATTTTATTGGTAATTTTGTTTTCATTCAGTTCAATATTTGCACAAAATACAATTAACAGCAAGTATATTATACGAACATTTATTGATGAAGAAGGAAATTCAATTGATGAGATTATAGTTCCAGGTAGACCACCGGTGGACCACCGTGAACCGGTAGTAGATTTGCCAGATCCATTTACAAGTGATGCAATTAATATTTTAACCAATGTTCCGGCATTTGACTGGTCTTTCGGATGTTCTGCAACTTCAGCCGCTATGATGGCAGGTCATTACGATAATACAATTTTCCCTGAAATGTACACAGGACCTACAAATGGTGGCGTAATGCCTATGACAAATGCTTCATGGGGTAGTGTAACCATAAATGGAGAGGTGAGAAAGCAATGTCCATTAAGTGCTACACGCAACGGAGTTGATGGAAGGACTACTCTGGGACACGTTGATGATTATTGGCATTCTTATGGTTCATCAAATGACCCGTATTATGGTAATTGGACACAACACACCTATGATGATTGTACTGCCGATTACATGGGAACAAATCAATATCAGAATTTTGGCAATACCGATGGAGCTACAACCTTTTATAATTACACCAATGGTGCCCCACTATACGATTACAGTGGCTGTGAACCATCCCAGAAAGATGGAACACACGGTTTACGTGAATTCTTTGAATCCAGAGGATATGCAATTCAATATAGTGGTGGTGATTATCAAAATTATTCTCAATATATTTATGGTTACAATGGAAACACAATTGGATTTACATATAATCAATTCAAAGCAGAAATTGACGCAGGACGACCTGTTCTTATTCAAGTAGAAGGTCATACAATGCTCGGCTTTGGTTATGACGATAGCAGTAATCTTGTTTATATTCATGATACCTGGGATTATAGTAATCATACAATGACATGGGGTGGATCATATAGCGGAATGGCGCATTATGCTGTCGGTGTATTCCTTCTGGAAGATCCTACGATTACAGTTACTGCTCCTAATGGTGGTGAGATTTGGGATCTTGGTACATCACATAATATAACATGGACAAGTCAATATGTAACAAATGTTGATATTGATTTATATAATTTAAGTACACATGTGATGACGATTGTTGGAAGCTATCCTGCCAGTTCAGGAAGTTTAACCTGGCCAATTCCCACAGGTCTACCAGTATCTACAACTTATTCAATCAGGATAAGTGATTCGGATGCAGTTACAACTTATGATGATAGTGATGCATATTTTACTCTTAATAATCCAGGAACTCCATTCCCTGTAATTGATGTAACTCCACTGTCTCTTACAACTACTTTAGAAATGAATGAGTCTGATACTCAACAAATGCATATTACAAATATTGGAGATCCAGGAACAACTTTAACTTATTCACTTTCACATAGTTTTAGTAGTTCTGATAACATATCAGGTTCTTATGTGGTTTGTTCTTCGGGGATATTCACTGCAGGTGAAACGACAGATTGGATATTTACAGTTTATAATGCGAGTACCGATGCCGAATGGCTTACAGATATTTATGTGGATTTTCCTCCAGGAGTTACCGTTAATTCCGGTACAGATTTTGTTGGAGGTACTTATCCTCTTATTAACGATGGAACCACTGGTAATGATACAATTATTCATTGGTTTGATGGCAATGGAGATTATGGTAACATTTATGGCGGGCAGACGGCTACTGCAACTGTTAATGTTACTATTAATCCAAGTTTTATTGGGGATATTTCACTTGCATACCAGATTGATGGCGATGATTGGGGCACTAACCCTCATACTGTAACAGGCTCAATGTCATTAACACAGCAGATTTCAGAGTCATGGATTTCGTATAACCCTTTAAATGGTTCCTGTGCTCAAGGTGTTACTGATGATATAGATGTTACTTTTAATGCGGCAGGACTTACAGTTGGAATATATATAGCAGAAATTTTAGTTACAAATAATGGTGGAGGACCGGTTACTGTACCTTGTACACTTAACGTTATCTTCCCTCAGGAAATAGATGTTAATCCTTCTTCATTCTCAGAGAATCTTTATACAAACGAAACGGTATCACAGACCTTGATGATCAGCAATCTAGGTGGAGAACAGCTTGTTTTTACTATAGAATGTGATCCGATAGTTAGTTGGTTGGATTTGGATAGAAGTAATGGAATTATTGAACCGTTTGAAGATCCTATTGCAATCAGTGTTGATTTTGATACTGCATCATTACCGCACGGTGTTTATACAACAGATATCGTGATAGATAGTAATGATCAGGATGAACCTCAAATCATTATACCGGTTACATTAAATGTTCATAACGATCCACCTACAATTACCTTACCTGATGATTTCACTTATGCTGAAGATACGGGTTTGGTTGTAGATTTCAGTTTATATGTAAATGATCTTGATAACGATCCTCTAACCCTTAATGTATCTGGAAATACGGATGTTACGGTTAGTATCAATGGACTTGAAGTGACATTTGGAAATACTCAAGATTGGAATGGTACAGAGATATTAATGTTTACTGTAAATGATGGTCAGGCAGATGCAACTGCAGCAGATATGGTAGATGTTATTATAACTCCTGTTAATGATCCACCTATATTGAATATAACAGGAACTCTTGAAGCTGAAGAAGATCTGGTTTCTATTACTTATGATTTTAGTGGATTCTGCTCTCAAACTTGGGGCGAGACAGATGTACTTACATTAACAGCAGACAACTCAACTCACATAAATGTGAATATAATTGATTTTGATGTAATCTTCCAATCCAATACACTTAACTGGAATGGAACAGAAAATGTTACGTTCTATTTAAATGATAATATATCCGATAGTGGACGGGAAATAACAAGTCAGACGATTTCTGTGACAATAAATCCGGTAAACGATGCACCGACAATTGTTCTGCCTGATGAATTCACATTTAATGAAGATATTCCAACTACATTTGATTTCACACCATACATCAATGATGTTGATGGAGATATTTTAACTATATCAGCATATGATAATGTAAACATTAGTGTTAGCGTTACAGATTATGATGTCACATTTGGAAATGTTCTGAACTGGTATGGAATTGAAACTTTAACATTTACTGTTAATGATGGTGCGACCGATGCAATGGCGGCTGACGTTGTTGACGTAGTTATTGATCCTGTTAATGATCCGCCTATCTTAGATATAACAGGAACATTTGAAGCAGAAGAAGATCTACCTTCTATAACTTATGATTTCAGTGGATTCTGTTCACAAACATGGGGTGAGACAGATGTTCTTACACTTTCAGCAGATAACTCAACACACATAGATGTTACGATCACAGATTTTGATGTAGTTTTTGAGTCCAATACACTTAACTGGAATGGAACAGAAGATATTACGATCTATCTTGATGATAATATCGCAGACAGCCGTGATGTTGTAAGCCAGGTAATTCAAGTAACGATCAATCCGGTTAACGATGCACCGACAATTGTTCTACCGGATGAATTCACATTTGATGAAGATGGCACATTGGTAGAAGATTTTGCAGCATATATTGATGATGTTGACCCTGATGATCTTACCTTATCTGTAACTGGAAATACCGAAATCATAGTTGATATTGTTGGAACCATTGTAACATTCAGTGCTACAGGTGACTGGTTTGGAACAGAAACACTTACATTTATTGTGAATGATAATGTTACAGACGCAACTGCAGACGATAATGTTAATGTGATAGTAACGGCATTGAATGATCCGCCTATCTTAGATATAACAGGAACATTTGAAGCAGAAGAAGATCTACCTTCTATAACTTATGATTTCAGTGGATTCTGTTCACAAACATGGGGTGAGACAGATGTTCTTACACTTTCAG
>JAYEKK010000114.1:0-3453 GCA_034660955.1 Candidatus Cloacimonadota bacterium
TCTCGATTTTGCAATGAATCCATCATATCCACCTGAAAATGTAGAAGCAGAAATTGTAGACTTCAACGATGTAGTTATCACCTGGGAAGCTCCAGCAGATCCACAGAGTGATAGAATTACAGAAGATAAGGCATCTAAGGTTGTTGCAGGTGAAAGAGGAGAAGAAACACCTGTGGTTTCTTTAAGTAATGAAGTACCGGTTTCTGATACACGTTCTCTTACCGGTTTCAAAGTATATGAAGATGGGAACGAAATTGTCGAGATCACAGATCCGGCAACATTAACATATACCGATGAAGCAATAGATGCTGGTGATTATGTATATACTGTAACTGCCATTTATGATGACGGAGAATCTAATCCTTCAGATCCGGCTAATATTACGGTAGAACTGCCGGCACCAACAGATGTAACAGCTGAATCACAAGACCCGGATGTTATAGTAAGCTGGGTTGAACCTGCAAGAGGTATTGTTTCATACAATGTATACCGTGATACAGAGCTGATTGCAGAAGATGTAATGTCTTCACCATACGAGGATTTGAATGTTCCAAGCGGAAACTATACATACAATGTAACAACGATCTATGATGGAGAGTGGGAATCTGAAATGTCTAATGGCGCTTTTGTTGCTCACACTGATGTTGATAATTTGCTGAAGCCTGAAGTAACAGAACTTACCGGCAACTATCCCAATCCATTCAATCCAACAACAACGATCAGTTTCTCAATAGAAGAAGCAGGTCATGTTTCAATTAATATTTACAACATGAAAGGACAACTAGTTAAGACACTTGTAAATGAGAATCTTGATTCTGCATATCATAATGTTTCATGGAATGGTAAAGATAATAGCAGTAAGACCGTTTCCAGTGGTATATATTTCTATAAGATGAAATCCAGTAATTATACTTCCACAAAGAAAATGATCTTAATGAAATAACATTCAATTAATGATAAGCCCTGTCAGATTTTCTGATGGGGCTTTTTGTAGCACGTTCACCCTGAACGTGTATTATTAAACCTTCAAGGTTTTCAGAAACCTTGAAGGTTTAATTAATTAGTTATTTAAATTCTTGGAATTAAAATTGCATATATAATTAGATTAAAAAAGATAAAGGAAAATTAATGAAAAAATTAGTAACTTTAATATTTATAATAATTATAAACATCACAACATCATTAAATGGAGTGGATAATATTTCTCGAAAAATTAAAGAAAATCCAATTCTCGCACATTTTCTAAGTTTAGAAGAGATCTTGCTAAACGAAGATTATGAACGAGATTTTACACCAACTGATCCGCCAACAGGTGTAGTTCGACAAACATCAGAATTTGAAAAGATGGAAGGTGTACTCGTTGTTTATCCGCTTGGTGTTCCATATGCACTTATTGCTGAAATGTCGCAAGACATTATTGTTTACACGATCGTGCAAAGTTATCAGCAAAATCAATGTGAAACAAATTATCAGAATAGCGGTGTAAATATGGCAAACTGTGAATTCATTAATGCGGCAACAAATACTTATTGGGTACGTGATTTTGGACCCTGGTTTGTTTCAGTTGATAATGAAATAGCCATTGTTGATTTCCCATATAATAGACCCAGACCATTAGATGATGAAATTCCGGTAATAGTAGCAAATTACTTTGGAATAGATCTCTATGGAATGGATATTGAACACACGGGTGGAAATTACATGTGTGATGGAAATTTCATTGGCGCATCTACTGATCTTGTCTACGATGAAAATCCAGGATTAACTCCAGCTGAGATAGACCAACTTGTTCTGGATTACTTAGGAATTGAAAATTACCATGTCACAATGGATCCGCTAGACGAGTATATTAAACACATAGATTGTTGGGGAAAATTCCTGGATGTGGATAAAGTGATGATCGGTCAGGTTCCGCAAAGTGATTACAGATATGCTGATTTTGAATTTGTAGCAGATTATTTTGCAGGTCAAACTTCAGCTTGGGGAAATAACTATGAGGTTTATCGTGTTTACACTCCGGGTGGATATTCCCAACCAACACCATATACAAATTCACTTATCTTAAATAGTAAAGTTTTTGTACCAATTACAGGAAGTCAGTGGGATGATGAAGCTATTGCTTCTTATGAAGAAGCAATGCCCGGTTATGAGATTTTTGGAATATATTCCTCTGGCTGGGCAGATACAGATGCACTTCATTGCAGAACACGCGGTGTAGCTGACAGGAATATGCTTTATATTCAGCATGATCCGATTCTGGATGAAATGCCTGCAGGAGAAGAGGTCGATATTGTGGCACAGATCGTACCTTATAGCGGAGATCCACTTTATGCAGATTCTCTCCTCGTTAAATATAGGATAAATTATGGAGAATTTAATTCACTTGTAATGACCCCAACCGGCAACGATAATTATATTGCTTCAATCCCTGCTTTAGATCCTGGATGCGAAATATTCTATTACATTCACGCTGCCGATGAATCAGGACATAGCTCAAATCATCCGATCATGGGGGAACCTGATCCGCATACTTTTATTGTTGCAGGCAATCCTTATCCTGCTGAATTAGTAGTATATCCTGTTTCGTTCTCGATAGAAATGGCAGCAAATGAAGTTTTGGTTGAGATCATGCAAATGACTAATATCGGTGGTTTATCAATGGATTATGATATCACTGAATCAGCAGATTGGCTCTCTATAGATCCTGTCTCAGGAACTTTACTTGCAGGAGCTTCTACAAATATTGAATTTACATTTGATACTACGGATATGACTGTTGGAGATTATTCTGTAGATGTGATAATTATTGACGATAGAGAAGAAACAATAGTACCTATATCTTTAACAATTACCGGAACAAATACTCACAATGATATTGTGGGTGCTGAAACTAAATTGTTAGGAAATTATCCTAATCCATTCAATCCCGAAACAGCCATAAAATATAACTTAAAAAATAATTCAGAGGTAACTATAAAAATTTACAATACAAAGGGACAATTGGTTCGTACCCTGGTTAATTCTTCTCAAGAAGCTGGAATTCATAGCACAGTATGGAACGGCAAAGATACAAATGGTAGAGACGTTTCCAGTGGTATTTATTTCTCTACATTTGATGCGAATGATAAAGAAAGTGATTATACCAGTGTGAAGAAAATTATCCTCCTAAAATAATGGCGGATAAATCTAAATGAAATAAAAGATAGTTAAAAATGATTCGGTCTCGTTCCCAATCCCCGATTGGGAATGCCTAATTGGGAAATCCAATTTTGTCTATCGGGTTATTTCTCAAACATGGGTTTGTCTTTATAACGTTCCCAAAGTAGGCTTTGGGAACAAGAATCGTTCAATTTAGGTAGAAGAAAATTACAATTGATTTCCGGCAGCTTTTATCACAAAGACTGTTTTTTTATGATTATTTTAAGAAATAGGTTGCAAAAAAAAAACAAGTAA
>JAYEKK010000115.1:0-3448 GCA_034660955.1 Candidatus Cloacimonadota bacterium
AAAAATGTTAACCGTAGCGATTGAAGCCGAAGTGAATACCTTTGTGGAAGCACACCAAGATCAATGCTTAGGGAATGGGCATCGACGTGTGGTTCGTAATGGTCGTCTTCCTAAACGGATGATTCAATGTTAGACGTCAATTACTTTTGCCGGTTGGCGACAATTATCTTTGCCGGTTTTCATTAAATTGTTTCACCTGTTTTGGTTAGCCATATCAGTTATTATCTTTTTGTTTTGGATTTTTTCTCAGCCTGATTTTTACGATAACTTTGCTCTTTAATATTGATAATGACGCTGTGATGAATAAGCCGATCTATGGCGGCAACCGCCATCATGTTATCAGGAAAGATAGAGTCCCATTCGCTAAAAGGCTGATTGGCAGTGATGATAAGACTTTCGCTTTCATAGCGGTTAGCAATTAATTCAAATAGAACGCTGGTTTCGTGTTCATCTTTTTTTACGTAACCAATATCATCCAGTATTAGTAATGGAAAGCGACTGAGTTTATTAAGCGCTTCTGGCAATTTGTATTCATTCTTAGCGGCTTGTAATTTTTGTACCAATGCCGTCGTTGAGGTAAATAAAGTGCGGATACCTTGAGCAATCATGGCGTGGCCAATCGCAGATGCCAGATGACTTTTACCCACGCCACTTGGACCGAATATAACAACATTTTCGGCATTTTTTATCCAGGAGATATTTTCGGCAAGAGCCCCTATCTGTGCTTGATTAATGCTTTTTGTGATGGAGAAGTCAAAGGTTGCAAGCGATTTGCCAGAAGGTAATTTGGAGTCTTTGGTATAACGCTTGATGCGCTTGTTATATCTAGCGGCAATCTCCTGTTCGCTCAAAGCAGCTAAATATCGAGGATATGTCCAATGATGCTCTTGTGCCTCTTGAGCAAGAGATTCCCAGTTCTTATACATTGTTGCCAAGTATAATTGTTTTAATAACAGCGGGAGAGTGGTTGCATCACGCATAGCTTACTCCTATTATCAGTGAATCATAATTATTTAACGGGTGCTGAGAGACATTAACCGTTGGATGGGTTGCTGTCGTAGGTAAATATCTTTTTTGTAAATCTGTTAGCGAAATTGGTTTGCTTGTGGTTATTAAATCTAACACGTCGTATGCTAGTTTCTCCTCACAATCAGCTTTTGCCGCTAAAGATAAAATACCCACCATTAATTTACAGGCGGCCTTTCCGGGCAAACTATTATCAATATGAACCCATATTTTCTTATAGTCATTGCCTGGCAGTAAATCTTCTCTAATTTGAGAATAACGAAACGCCTGTGGTTTACGTACCAGCGCTTTAATCACATGACGATAATTTATGTTTCTAGCACGATTATGCGTCCCTGTTGGATAAACTCGATCAAGCGTAATAATCTGAGCACTTCCGAGAAAGCAACAGAGCCTATCATGATAAAGATGAATGCGTAGCGTTTCTCCGCATAATCTAGAAGGGACGGTGTAGGTTACTCGACGGACATCAATGGTGCTGCTGCTGGTGACTTTGACGACAACCTCTATAAAATCAACCGCCCGATAAGTTGGTAATAATTGAAGCGCTTTTTTTTCACTATCAATTTGTTTCGCATTACGCCTATTGTGACTTTGTACCACTTGATCCAACCAAATTTGATAGTCTATAATTGTTTGGAAGTCATTAGAGCCCCGCAGTAATAGCGCTTGTTTTATTCTTCTTTTTAGATGGCCATGCGGTGATTCGACTGCTCCGTTCTCATGTTTAGCACCAGGATTATTACGACTAGCTCGCATATTATAATGACGACAAAGTTCATCGTATTTTTTAGTCCTATCTTCCTGTTCATCTCGGCTTAAATTCTTGAAAGCGGCAGATAGACTGTCCGTTCTGTGATCCAGGGGACAACCGCCTAATCGCCATAATGCCTCCTGCAAACCCTCAGCCAAAGCAGTGTAACTTTCACCGCCCAAAATAACCTTCATATAACTCCAATGGCTGTAAGCTAACCGAAAGTGGTACAGCAAATGGTGTAATGGTTTGCCTCTTATTGTGATGATAATTCCTTTGAGCTGAGTGAAGTCTGATAGCCCTTGACGACCCGGTTCCTGACGTTGTCGAAACATCACCTCCTTTTCTGGACCCTGTAAGGCTCGCCATTCCTTTACCCGTCTTTCGAGGGTGCGTAGCACTGAATCAGGGTACTTCTGTGAATATCGATCTTGCAGATATTCCAGCAACGTTATGGGGGACAGCCCGGGAGAACATTCTAACATGGGGATAAGTTCTGATTCCCACACCTCAATAAACGGATCTGATCGAGTACGCCAGCAGTGTATGGCAACTCTTCGCTTTCCCCCCTCAAGGTTTCTGCCTGATCTGATCGAAATTCCAGCTTTGGCAGCTGACACCTCTTGTGTAGCACCTTTAAGTCTTGAGCTCATATATATCTTTACCTGTTTATCTTTGATTCTTCTGCCTGGCATATATCCTCCTCCGAGTGATTTATGCCAAGCAACTTAGCAAATTTAACCGGCAACGTTAATTGTCGCCAACCGGCAAAGATAATTGTCGCTCAATAACAGTATTTTAAATCACTACTTACCTTTGTACTTTCCAGAGGCTGAGAAATATTTTTGCTCAGCTCGGGCAAATTGGTTTGCTAAATTTTTTTATGAGTTTCCTTGTCCTTTGGCAATTACTCAATATTCGCTGGAAGAGTTTATTAAAGAATCTTCTGGCTTAGCTGGCCGAAAAGTGGATAAACGGAATTGGTTAAAAGATGTGTATAAAACAGCTGGAAACAGCATTGGTCTGCCTATTGCTCCAAATAGTAAAACTATCGATATGTTTAAACTAACTTTAAATGATTTTTCTCAACTATGCAGTTTGCGTGCCAATATTGAACAGCAAATTGACGATTATCTTTCCGACAATGATGATTATCATAGATTAAAAACTGTTCCTGGTATTGGTCCTATTATTGCTGTAACCATATTGTCTGAAGCAGGTGATATACGTCGCTTTGGTCATGTTAGGCAGTTTTTAAAATTTTGCGGTTTTGATTTGAAAACAAAACAATCGGGTACGTTCCGTGGGAAAAGCACATTATCAAAAAGAGGCAATGCTGATTTAAGAAAAATGTTTTGGTTGGCTTCGACCATTGCTATTCGCATGAGAGAAAACACTTTTCGGAAAAAATATGAAAATTATATAAAGGAGTCTCCAAAAAATGCCGATATAAAACGTAAAGCTTATGTTGCCGTTGCAGCTAAAATAGCAAGGGTGGTCTATAGCATGATAACTCACAACACCGATTATTATTGTACTCATGAGAGTCAGTAGTAACCCAGTAGATCAGTTCGTTGTATTGCAGCCCTGGAGGCAGTTTAATCTGACCTCGTAGATCGTGTTAGGCAGTTTTGCTGGGATTTTTAATTTGTTTTAAGTACGGTGAAG
>JAYEKK010000116.1:0-13928 GCA_034660955.1 Candidatus Cloacimonadota bacterium
ACTTACATGACATACTCCTCTGACACTTCAACCGAAGCACCAACCTTAGATCTACCTCTCGCTAATGCAACTATTCCTACAGATTTTACTGTTCAATACGATCAACCTGAAACTGCCTATGAAGGTTCGGTAAAAATAACACTTACTCGAACATCGGGATCGCTTGATAGCGGTTCACCTCATATTTTAGAGGTTGAAAGTGAAGCTTCCGGAACAGACATTACGATCAATATGAAAGGTGCCGGTCTCGGAGGTGCAACTGGTGTAAGTTTATATGATGGTGGTAATGCTCTTGTTGATGATGCAGTTTATACCATTAAGATTGAATATCAGGATCTAGCTCAAAATACAGCAGCAAGTGATGAGAATGCCGGGATAACCTATGACACAAGTGATCTTATAGAAATTGCCGGAGGTGATTATAATGCCGGTACAAGTTTTAGCCCTGGATCCACAAATAATGCATTTTTCCGGATTCAGATGAACAAAACAGGAAGTGGTCAAAATGCAACAGTAGACTCTATCTATTTTGACATTCTAGGATCATTTGATGGCTCTGATATTGATGCGATTAGAATTTGGAGATCAACTAATAATAGTTTTGAATCTGGTACAGACACTCAATTAATTTCCGATACTTCCTCTCCGTTTGATCCATTTACTGTAAAGTTTAGCACACCAGAATCTATTGGATCGACTACAGTATATTATTTTTTGACAGTTGATGTTTCTTCAGGTGCTGATGGAACGGATGCAATAGGTGCTTCAATCGATTATGCTAGTTGGGTAGATGCATCGCTTACAGTGACGGGTACTTTTCCAATAACCGGAAGCACGCATCCATTACCGGTTACGTTATCTAGTTTTACGGTGGTTCTTTCCGGGCAGCCTGTAATATATTGGACAACGCAAAGTGAAACCAATAATGCATATTGGAACATATATCGGGGTATTTCACAAAACCTGGGTCAGGCAATTCAAATAAATGATGGTGATATGATATTGGGGCAAGGTACATCCACTGAACCTACAGATTATTCCTATATAGATAATTACCCAATTTTAGAGAATACAACCTATTGGTACTGGCTGGAATGTGTAGATAATGCCGGTGAAGCAGATATTTTGGGACCTGTATCATTATTTGTTCCGGAAGGAATTGGCAATAATGGAACACCCGCAACACCGGATGATTATGGTCTTAAGCAGAACTATCCAAATCCATTTAACCCCGATACCAAAATTAACTTTGCACTTGTAGAAGATAGCCCTGTTCGTCTTACTATTTATAATATTAAAGGTGAGAAAATCAAAACTATCTTTGATGATTTTGTATCGGCTGATATGGTTCAAACTGCTTATTGGGATGGTAAAGATGAAAGTGGCAAAAAGGTTGCATCTGGAGTCTATCTTTACCGTCTGAGGACAAATAAAACAGAGTTTAACAGAAGAATGTTGTTAATGAAATAAAATTTAGCAGTTAGCAGTTAGCAATTAGGAATTAGCCTTTCAGCGAAAGTTGAGGGGCTTTTTTTTGTAACACGTTCACTCCTGACGTGTTTTGTTTTTGCTCAGACAGGATTTATCCGCCTTGGGCGGAGTGTCTGAGTTACTTTACAATGTTTACCCTTCATCTCTCGTTCCCAGAGTTCTCTTTGGGAATGCAAAATGATGTTTGTATTACACTACAATTAAGATCACTGAAAATTCTTAGATTCTTCGTGAGAGGATTGAAAAGAGTTTCTCAGAAAGACAAGAATTTTTCATACAGGGCAAGCAGAAAGATTGAGTGTTACTGTCACTCTGAGGAATTCTCCATAGTCATTCGATGAAGAATCTATGCAAATCATAAAAAATCAAATTACACAACAATTAAGATCACTGAAAATTCTTAGATTCTTCGTGAGAAGATTTAAAAAGTATTTCTCAGAAAGATAAGAATATATTCGTTTATACTCGTTGCTAAGTTTATCTTAGGAATGTAATAAAATATTATGCTAAATGGAAATGTGAAGTGTTATTGGGTCACCATTAACAAAAACAACTATCTCAGATGATGGTAACTTTTCCTGTTTGAATTCATCAGCTCCGGGTATAAAATAAATTGCTCTTTTCAGATCAGAGACAGTGAATTCAATATTATCCAATTTGATCTTATTTTTTATTTTACGATAATTCAGATACTCAGAACCAATCTGTTTCGCTCTATTATTTAGTTTGGATCGTAAGAATTCAGGATAATAATGAGATTTTGCCTGCAGGCACCAATCCCATCTCAAACTATCAAAAAAGAAATTTTTCATATTTGGCAATTTTTCATTAACAAATAACATTAATTCCAAACCGTTCTTCTGCCAATTTTTTGTATGCAGATCAAAGTTCTCATTTTGAAGAAAATTTAGGAGTTCACAGAAGAAAGAATAGGGAGAATTAAATTTTGAGATCAAATATTTAAGAGTTATCTTGAATTTATTTGAGTTAGAAAACAGATCCAATAATGTCTCGATCTTGTGAATTTTATTAAGATCATCGAATGTTAACCAATTATTTCTCAGAATAATATAAGGACTCGTATTTGTTGAAGTAATTCCTAATTCTCCTGCTTTCTCAGCCATTTCTGTTCCGGACAGCACCTTGAGGAAGCCTAACTGAAAATGATCTGCCTTCAGATTGAAAATATCATTAAAAGATTTTTCAAATCCTATCATATCCTCAAAAGGCAAGCCCGCAATCAGATCAACATGAATATGAATATTCCCAAATGACATAAGCTGATGAACAATATTGGCAGTCTTTTCCCAATTATGTGTCCGGTGAATTGCCTTTAATGTTTCGGGGTTAGTGGACTGAATACCGATCTCAAATTGGAATAATCCTTTTGGACAAGTTTTAAGAATTAGCAGATCTTCATCATCAAGTAGTTCAGGATGGATTTCAAAATGGAAAGTAATATAAGGATCAAGTTTAATCAGGAATTTCCAGATTTCTCGAGAATGTTCCTTTTTAGCGTTAAATGTGCGATCAATAAATTTTATGATTTTGGGTTGTTGTTCTATGAGGAACCTTAGTTCTTTTTTTACCATATCAAATTCCCGAAATTCCAGAGCTTGATCTAAACGTGAAGATAAGCAATAGCTGCATTTAAATGAGCATCCTCTACTTGATTCATAATAGATATATTTATCTTTTATTTCCGGAAAATCTGATTGTAAGTAGGGAAATGGTATTTCAGAGAAATGTGGATTTTTCTTCCGTATGATGGGATTTTGTACATTAAGCTCATTTTCTAAAAGATATTTTAATCCTGCTTCACCGGCACCACAGACAATGTAATCAATTTCAGGAAATTTACTTAACCAGTCTTTCGGATTGTAACTAACTTCAGGACCACCAAGAACTATTTCAGCATCTGGCAGGACCTTCTTGATTTCAGGTAATAATTGTCTGGTGATCTCAGTATTCCATATATAAACTGAGTATGCCAAAATATCAGGTTGTTTGAGTGCGATCTGTTCTAATATGTCCAGCATATCCTGGTTAATGGAAAATTCTAATATCTCAGTTTTATATTTAAGATCATCAACGAAATTTCTGAGGTATCTTAAAGCAAGATTTGAATGAGTATATCGGGCATTAATCCCTACAAATAGAAGTTTCTTCATTAAACTATCCGTAACTAAAGAGAAAACATCTCCTTTGCTCTTGCCAGATCTTCGGGGAAATCTATCTCAATACATGGGATACCATCTGTAGAAATTGCTTTTAATATTTTATCTTTAGCCAGCAGGTTAACTGCATACTCAAAATAGTTATTAGATTCACCATTATCAACACCAAATTGGAGATAATGCACAAAGCGTTCAAGAATGTCTTTATTAAATTTTCCAATACCAATAAATTCACCGGCACATTTTGGAATTGGAAGTTGCTTGCTGATTTGCAGTATGCGCATCCCTTCATCAATAATCATTTTAACTTCTTCTTCAGCACAAGATTTTGTTTCTAAAAGCAACTGAGAATATTGTGATTTTTTAGATATTTTCTTAAGCAGATCACTTTGGAAAAGAACATCAGCATTAAAGTAAATGAAATCGTCATCCAGATGATCTCTTGTGAGCCATAGAGAATGAAGTGTATTTGTAGTATCATAAATTGGGTTTTCGATAAAAGTTACTTGATCTCTTTTAATTTTTTCTAAAATGTGTGTTTTAAGTTGTTCTATTTTATATCCTAATACTATTATAAAATCTTTAATGCCAACATTCATGCAGCTTTCAATTTGATGATGAATTATTGAACTTTCCCCGATTTTGATCATACTTTTTGGAAGACCGCCGGAAACTTTCTGTAATCTTTTTCCCATACCTGCAGCCAGAATAACAGCTTTCATCATTTCTCCTTTTATATATTAATTTGCTTTTCTATTTCAGAGCTGTCTAATTAGTCAATGATTTTCTTATCTTCGTAAAAAGGTTTCAAAAAATTATGAGCTTCACAATTTTATAGACAATAACAACAAATATTTTTATTTGCCATTAGTAAAAGATTAGTTAAATTTAAATTTATAAAAGATAATAAAAACATCAGTAAGATGTGGAGGAAAAATGGAACCTGTAGATTTCAAAAAACCAGAAAAAACAAAAGAAGAAATACGTATTGACGCAAATTTAGATAGGATCAAACATAAACTAATTGTGATAAGCGGCAAAGGTGGGGTTGGTAAAAGTACTATAACCGTAAATGTTGCTTACGGATTAGCATCACAAGGGTATAAAGTGGGGATACTCGATGTAGATATCCATGGTCCTTCAATAGCAAAAATGCTTGGGATAGAAGGAAAAAAATTGCAAATGAAGGGTAAGGGCGAGTTTCCTGCACCTATTCAAGTTACAGAAAATCTTTACGCATTGACTATAGCAACATTATTGGAGAATCCTGATGATCCGATCATTTGGCGCGGACCTTTGAAAATAGGTGTTATTAAACAATTCATGCAAGATATTCAATGGCCTCAGCTTGATTATCTTATTGTAGATTCACCTCCCGGAACAGGAGATGAACCATTAAGTGTTGTTCAGACATTGAAAAAAGTTGATGGTTCAATTATTGTATCCACTCCGCAGGATATTGCATTATTAGATGCCAGGAAAACTATAAAATTCTCTCAAAAAATGGATGTTCCGGTTTTAGGAATTATTGAGAATATGAGCACATTTGTTTGTCCTCATTGTGGTGAAAAAACTGATATCTTTGCAGGTCTTGGTATAGGAAAAGCTGCCAGCGATTTTAATATTGATGTGTTAGGACATATCCCAATCGATGTTAATATTGTAAGATCTGGAGACTCTGGAAAAGCTTATCTCAAGAATCATGAAAATCAAGCTTCAGCAAAGGAATTCCAGAAGATTATTTCGAAAATAGCATCAAAAATGAAATGATCATTAATTAGTAATTTAAAGGCGATGCATACGCATCGCCTTTTTTTAAAATGTAATTATTGGCTAAATAGCAACAAGGATTTGTCTGTTAGACCTAATTATTGTACAATAATATTATTAATAATTGAGTCCACTCTAAAAAGTCAGATTAAATAAAAAAGAAAAACCGTTTAAACGGTTAATGCCTTTTTTTATTTCATTAACCACCAACTTAAGTTGGTGGTTAATAAGAAGATAGTAAATGATAACCGATTCATCGGTTTCCAAATATTAGATGAATTTTCTAACATATTTCTAATCACACCCTTTTTAGAGTAAGCTCATAATTAATTATATTTAAATTCCATTATCACTTTCTTGACAACGAATATAGGCTAATTAATAAAGGAAAACAGAAAAGGAGTGAATCATGATAATTGACTCGCGGTACAAAGTAGAAAAAAAATTGGGTGCTGGTGTTTGGGCAACTGTATATAAAGTAATCGACCTGAGAACTCAAAAAATATATGTTCTTAAACTTTTCCAGATGCTTGATGCAGACAGTCTTTATGAAAAAATCTCTGCAGAGAACATGCATCATATTACTAAATTGCATCATCCAAATCTGATACAAGTGAATGACTTTGGTAGTTTTGAAAATCATATATATTATCTTTGTGAATACTATGAAGGAAAAACACTCTCAAGCTTCAAATATCGTAAATCTAACCAGGAATTATTCTATGACATTATTGTACAGATCTGTTATGCTTTAAGTGCGTTACATAGCCAGAATATAATTCATAGAGATCTAAAACCCAATAATGTAGTTTATAAGATCAGGAAGAATCAACCTGTCCTCAAATTGATGGATTATGGTTTTACTAAAATTGATATCGGGAGAACAGATCAGCGAATTGGCAATGTACTACCTTACGTTGCACCAGAAGTATTTACTGGTAATGAAGCTGTGGTTCAAAGTGATTTTTATTCACTTGGTGTTATGTTATATCAGATCACTACAGGAACATTACCCTATACAGTTGAACAGCTTTCAACCATCTTTGCCGGAGATGAATTTAATTTATTTCCTAAATTCCCAACTGAATTAAATCCTGATATACCGGATGATCTGGAGGAGATAATTTTAAAATTATTAGAAAAAGATCCTAAAGACAGGTTTAAGGATGCGGAAGGTATAATACAACAGATAAATCAAATCCAGCCGAAAAAATATCCTTTCTCCAGAAAGAGATCGATTGTTAACAACATAAGATTTAGTGATTATATTGTTCGAGAAAATTATTCTCACAGGTTGCTTGATTACATTCCGATAATCAGTAAAGATAATGGAAAGATCATCTCTCTCTCTGCCGGTAAAGGATTAGGGAAGAGTAATGTCCTATCGCTTTTCCGTTACCACCTGTTAACTGATAAATATCACATTTTTGATTACACTTGCAGTGCCTCTAACAAAGACCCTTTCTTTGCTCTTATCAAAGAATTTTATCACGCTGTTAAGAATAATAAAAAGATCGCTTCTGACCTTTCAAAAATATCGCATAAATTAAGTGAATATCTATTTGAATCCGAAAACTTAACTACAGAACTAGAACAGAATGGAAAAGATCTTGATCTGGATTATAAAGCAGCATCAAGTTTTATTTATCACCTTTCAGAAGAGAAGCCGCTAATATATATAATCAGGCAAGCTGAATTCTTAACTAAAGATGTATTTAGTTTCCTAAATTATATCTCCAAAGAAGTAACAAAACGCCCAATTCTCATTATCCTGAGTATTAATGATCCGCGTAAATTATCAGGATTAATGCATCCTGTTCAGATAACGATAGACGCCCTCACATACGAACAAACAGAATTATATATATCAAGATTATTAATGATAAAGCCACCTCCAGATTTTGTTAAAAAAATCTGGAAACGTTCAAACGGAAATCCAATGTTCATTGAACAGATCCTTCTTGATCTAACTGATAAAAGATTGATTCTGGAAACAAATAAGTTCAATTTTAAATATGATTTGGATAAGTATATTCTGCCGGAAGAAATCTTGAATGCAATTCAACTTAGAATTGATCATCTCTCTAAATCAAGTTTTCAATACTTAAGAAAATTAGCTTGTATCCAAACTCCTCTTTCAAAAAATATAATAAAATCTATACTGGATATTGATGATAAAACTTTATTCTTTCTCCTCTCAGATGCTATTAATAATGAGCTTCTCAAAAAAGAGGATGAATATTTTTATTTTACATTTAGAGAAGCTCAAGAATATTTTAAAGAAGATATTTCTGAAAGAACTAGGAAGATCATCTCAAATAAAATTCTCAAATATTTTAATAATAAACAAATTACGCTTTTCGCTTTTCTTAATGGTATTATAGAACACGCTAAATTTGTTAATGATTATGAAGCAGTTCGTAAATACTTACTTCTTTCTGTAGAATTATTTACAGGGAAAGGAGAGCATGAAATTGCTTTTAATCAGATTGCAAAAGTTATTGTTCTCGATTTTTCACCTGATTTGAAGGTTAAAGAAAGAGATCTGCGTTCTGATCTTAAACTCTTAATTGATAAATCTGAATGGACAACAAATAAGCAGGTTTCAGAGAATTTAAAAAGCATTGTTCCAAAAATGCCGGATATTCCTGAAAAGCACATGATAATGGGTATGTTCTACTTTGTTATAGAAAAATTATCACTCTCAAAAAAGAGATTTAAGAGAGCATTGAAAGGTGCAATTACAGGTAGCCTAAGAATAGAAATACTTATCAATTTATGCAGGACCTTGCTTGCTTCGAATAGAATTGAGGAGATGGGTGAATATATTAAAGAATTAGATGGATATACACTTCCTGATGAAAAAGAAATTTGTTATATTACTCATAAAGGGCTTTATTATGGTTTCAGTGATAGCCTGGATGAAGGAATAAATATTATAGAAGATTATTTATTGAACATCAAAACTCAGAACAATCCAAATTATTTTATCAGGTTAGGAAGGCTTCATAATGCGCTGGGCGTTCTCTATAGGCAAAAAAAACTATTAGATGAAGCGGATAAAAACTTTGAAGTTGCTAAGAATATCTGGGAACGTGTTGATTATAAGCGTCAACTTGTAGCAGTTTACAACAATATTGGTGATGTTGCCTTAACAAAGGGAGATACTAATAAAGCTTTCAAGTTTTTTAGGAAAGCAAAGATTATATCTGAGCAGATCGATTCAAAACGTTATGGTGTACTGGTTCTTCTTAATCAGGGAGAAGCACATATTAAGCTTGGTAATTTTACAATAGCAGAGAACTTCTTGAGAAAAGCATACAATTCTTCAAAGAAATTAGAAACAAGACCATTTTATAAATCTATCATAAATAATATAGCAATAGCCAAAAGTAAGATAAAGAATTTTTACTACTATTACAAATTTATTAAGGAACATGTACCAAACCTTGTAAAAGGGGAAATATATCAGATAACACCATTAACTAAAACGTTTTTCTATTACCTTTATGAGATTGGAGATTATGAAAAAATTGAACGAATGCTAAAGAGCTCAGAGAATGTATTCTTTGAAAGTCATGAACATGAATTCTATTATCAAATGCTTGGTTTCTTGAAGATAATTAAAACAGACTATTCGGGTGGACTTGAGATCATTGATAAGGCATTTAATTTCTCAAAGCAAAACAAAAGTGATTATGCTCAAACTATTAATAGTATTCGTCTCTCTGAATGTTATACCGGTCTTGGAGAAATAAATAAGGCAATATTAACTTGCCGTAAGGCAGAAAATCTTTGTGAAAAAAATAACTTCAAGTATTGGGAAACTGTTCTTAAGATCAAAAAAATAAAAATTCATCTTCTCGATGGAAACGTTAACTTAAGAGTTCTTTTACGTAATCTTTTGAACTTGATTGGATATGTACAAAAAAATGAACTTTATTTATTGGAAACTGAAGTTTACGGTCTAATAGTTCAGATATATGCTTACTTAAATATGAAGCGTAAAGCAAAATTATTCTTTAATAGATATAAATTATTAATTAATGCAAATACAAAAAGACTTTCTAAACATGATAAAGAATTGTATTGCAGAAAAACAAAGTACCATTTAAAAAGCTTTATTGGATTCAAAACTGTAAAAATTGAACCTCGATTCACTGAATCAACAGAAAAATGGCAAGAAGGATTATATGATATTCTAAAACTAAGAAATACATCTAGAATGAAATTCTTCATTAATAGGACAATAACAAAATTACTTGCACCTGATCATTATGCAATAATATTAAAAGATGAAATAGAAAAGCATAAAGAACCTTTCTTGAAACTCAATGTTGAGAATGAGTATTTGTATTCAGATAAAATGTTTAAATACATTCAGGAATCATTGACTAACACTGAAATAATTTCCAAGAAAATAAATAGATCTCATGTCTTATTCATACCTCTAAAGATCAAGACTGCTGAAGTTGGATGTTTAATACTGGCAGATAAGGGTGAACTTATCTATCAGAAAAAAGAAATCGAGATCGTAAAGAATCTAAGATTACATCTAACTTCCATCCTTATCCGTATTGATGAATTCATTACTCTAAACAAAGATATGGCATCAATGTCAAAATTAATTGATATCACCCGCAAATTTTTTGCAATTCTTAACCTAGATAAATTGGAGCAGGAAGTTGTTGCTTTTACATTGGATTTCACAGAAGGTACACGTGGGTTTCTTATTAAAAAAGATTTGTATGAAAATTATACTTACAAAGTAGCAATGGATGATTCAAAGCATATATTGACGAATTATTTGTATATTAGCAAAAGCATTTTGAGTGAAGTTCAAAGGATCAAACAGCCTATTCATGTTGTAAATGCTAAAGAAGAAAATATTTTTAGTAATTATTCTGAGCTTAGTACTGAAGTTTTATCGATCTACTGTGCTCCACTTATTGTTGACGGAAATATTTATGGTTTTCTATATTTAGATAATCTTAGTACAGAGAAAAGTGAGATGCAGATAAATCCTGATTTTATGAAATTAATGCTGACTCAAATATCTACAGCGATAAAGAATGCACAACAGTATGAGGTGTTAACTCAGACCAATAAAGAAATAAGCTCACTTGATGATCTCAAAAAAGACTTTATTAACATTGTTTCTCATGAACTTAAAACTCCTCTCGTAGCAATTCATGGATATACACAACTTCTAAACAAGGCTAAGCTTCCGGAAAAAGAGAAAGAAATTATTAAATCTTTATCTAACAGCTCTCATAAATTAGATACTACAATTAATGATATTATCAATTTTAATAAGTATCAAATGTTGAAAAATCTTCATAAGGAAAAGATAAATATTCTTGATCTTCTCACGGAATTGAAGAAAGAAGGTGAATATATTTCAGAAAAAAGGAATATGATCTTCAGGTTGGAGGTAGAATCTAAGCTTCAGAAAGTACATATCAATTGGAATGCTTTTTACTTAATGATGTCCAATATAGTGCATAATGCAATTCGTTTCACAAAAGATTTTGGAACAATAACAATTGGGGCACGACATTCCGCTTTCCAACAGGAAGAGATCAATGGAAAAGAGAGTTTAGTAGTATACATCAATGATAATGGGATTGGAATTCCCGAAAAAGAGCACGAAAAGATCTTCCAAAAATTCTATGAATTAACCGATATTATTTCACATAGTTCAGGAGATATTGAATTTCATTCCAGCGGATTGGGGCTTGGTCTTTCCACAGCAAGGCTCATTGCGAATCTGCATAATGGTAGGATATGGATAAACAGTAAAGAAAATGAAGGTACTACAGTCTTTGTAATTATACCTTTTAATTAAAAGGGGAAAAATGAAATTATTAAAGAGAATATTTAATCGTAAATTATCATGGGAACAACATAGTTTTACAAACATTGTGGCAACTGGGGAAAGAGTTGTGATATTCTGTCCTGATGATTCAAATCAGACATCTTCTATACTATCACATATTCTAAGTTGGAAACATCATTTTAAACAAATATCAATCATTCTTCCTGATTATGATTATGCCTTTTTTAAAAGGATAGATCAGGATGAGAGCACAACATATTTTAATATTAATAATGATATTAAACCCTTTAATAATGCGGTCATTTTCAATTTCAGTTCTTTAAGGAAAATACGTAAAGTTCTAAATCATTGCAAAAGCTCAACGATATTAGATATTAATAATCCAGCAAACTTGCAATTTCTTCCTACTCCAACAGATCCGGTGTATTTATTAAAGAAATTTGCAGATTTTTTTGATTTCTCATGGGAAAGTTATCAATTCGATATCGAAATTTTAAAATCTGAATTAATGGTTGCAAAACATCAATTCATAAAAAATAGATTTAGGAATTTCATTCTGGATTTTAGTAATGATGTTTCTGTAAAAATGATAGAGAGGATAGTTCATATTATTAAACAAGAATTCTCTGCCAATGTTTATTTCACCGGGAAAAGAATTCATGATAAAGAGTTTATTAATATTGAAGAAATTCATATTGCAAACTTGTTGGAGCTTTATAGTTTGATAAAGGTAGGCGATCTATTAATAACTGATAGATTAGAAATCGCAGGAACACTTGCAGATCTTGGTGTAGACCAGATCTTTTTGGGAACTAGTTCTAGCGACAGATCATTAAAATGTGTTGATCAGAATAATATCATTGAAATGAAAAATGTAATACAGGATATATTGAATAAATAATCAATCTTGAGGTATATATGAAAAGAATTATCATCATAAGTTTAATACTGATATTTGCGGTCATGCTTATTGCAGACCAAAGAGAAGATCTGCAATTTGCAATTGGACTTTATAGAGACAAAAATTACGAATTAGCAAAAGTAGAACTCAATAAATTCCTCACAAATTATCCACAAAGTAAGGTGGAAGCAGATATTAAGTTCCTACTGGGTAATATCTACCTTGCCGAAGAGGATCATAAAAACGCTGAAAAGTATTTTAACGAACTATATGCAACATCATCACATCCTGCAATCCGCGCAGAAGTCGCATTAGGATTAGGACAGAGCAGATATTTCCTAAATGAATATAAGCAGGCAAGAACTGTTTTTAAGAAATTCGTGAGTGATTATTCTGATAATCAACTAGCTTGGAAGGCATATTATTATCTTGGAAAGATTGATTTTATTCAAAATAATTTTGATAGTGCATTATCAAACTTAGAGAATGCTCTTTCATTGGATCATAGAACAATAATATTATCTGCGTTATTGGAATTGAGAATTGCTCAAAACAAGCTTGTAGATCTTGATAGAGTTGCAGAAGATATCATACAAAAACCAGATTCTGAGAATAAATTCAGAGCCATTTTGCTATACCACAACTACAATCTATCGCATGGAAGAACAGATAAGATATTCTCTGTTGGATTTGATATCATTCCCTCAACTTCTCAATATTATAAAAAATACAATTTAATTTTGGGAACTGCGTTCTATGAAGCTGGAAGATTTGATGAAGCATTAGATAGATTGAAGAAATTAACCTCAGAGAAGGCACAATACTATTCTGCTTTATGTTATTATGAATTGCATAATGAGAAAAAAGCCAAAAATATTTTGAACAAATTAGTGAACTCTACAGATGATCAGATAAGTTCAAATAGTGTTTTCTATCTTGCTAAGATCGATGATAATATTGAGTTGCTGCAAAAATTCATCGATGATAATCCAAATCATATATTTACTCCGGTTGCCTATTATCAGCTTGGTTACAATAGTTTCAAGAGAAATGATTTCAGTAACTCTTTGTCATTTTTTGCCAGTGCCAGAAACTCAGGAAATGCAATTGGAGATGAATCTTATCAATCGATCAAAGAGAAAATATTTTATCTTATTGCAGAATCTAATTTCCTTATTAATAAAAAGACAGATGCCCTTAAAGCATACGAACTTTATCTTTCGTTATTTTCTCATGGAGATTTTGCCGATGAAGCTAATTTCAAGCTTGGTCTCATTAATTTCCAATATGATAAACATGACATTTCAGAAACTTATTTCAATAAAGTAAAAGATCAATATATTAATTCTGAAAAAGTAGGAATGAGTAATTACTACCTTGGTGAAATCCATTTTGAAAAAGGTGATTATTCTAATGCTTTAAGATACTATCAAGATGCTCTGGGTGGTGTTTGTGATGTTGGATTTACCTGGGAGAGGATTGGGCATATTCACTATTTTAATAAAAATTTTGACGCTGCAAGAAAATCTGTGGGAAATATTCCATCTGATACAAAATACTTATTTGATAGGTTCTTACTTAAAGGGAACATAGAGTTTGCTGAACGTAATTATAGCAAGGCTTTAGAAGCTTATGCATTTGCTGCTGATCATACTGGAAATTCTACTCAGGAAGAGGCTGTACTTTCCCGGAAGGCATGGACGTTATATCAACTGAAAAGATTTGATGAAGCATCGCGATTGTACAGCAG
>JAYEKK010000117.1:0-13903 GCA_034660955.1 Candidatus Cloacimonadota bacterium
ACTCTTCATTTAAAGATGCTGCTATTGAATATTCAGAAGAGATTGCAGGTAGAAATGGTGGTTATATCGGATTTATTTCCAAAAAAAATGTACATGAAAATATTTGGAGTGCACTTATTTCTTTGCGAAAACATTACTATAAAAGCGTTGAAACCAATAGAGGTTTTTATGTGTTAAGATTTTATGATACAAGAATAGTTTATACGAATAAAACTTTTTTGGAAGTTAAAGATAAGATCAGAAAAACCGTAACCAAGAAGAAAAAAGAAGATTTATTCGATAACTTAATCAAAGAACTTAGAAATAAATCTGAAATTACAATTTCTATTTAATGGGAGAATTAATGAAAAAAATATTATTAGTAATTATCGCACTATTTTTTATAGCTTTATTACCTGCAGAAGTGGTCGATAAAATAATTGCAAAAGTAGGAAGAGAAATAATCCTGAAAAGCGATCTAGAAAAAAGAATGCAGCAATTGAATGCTTCTGGAACAGCTATGAATAATATAACACAATTTGATATTTTGAATGATATGATAGAAGCTAAATTGATCATCCAAAAAGCAAAGGAAGAAGAATATGAAGTTGATGATCAGATGATAAAAGAGATGGCAGAAGATCAGATAAAACAGGTTGCATCTCAATTTCCAAGTGAGTTAGAATTTAAAAAAGAACTTAGAGGTGCCGGTCTTTCTGTTCCTGATCTAAAAGATTACTATATCGAAATGATGACTGAGGAACAACTGAAATCACAAATTATACGGCATAATATTAAAAGTAAGATCCACATAACAGAAGGTGAGGTTGAAGAATATTATAAAGAAAATTTAGTTGATATTCCTCCTCGACCAGAGATGTATAAAATTGGAATGATCGTACGTTTCATCAAAGCAGGAAAGGACACTAAAGAGAAGGTTCTAGTAGAAATAAATAAAATTCGTGATAAAGTAAATGAAGGTGCCGATTTTGCCGAACTGGCAAAAGAATACAGCGATGGACCTTCTGCCGCTAACGGCGGTAACCTTGGTTTCTTTGGAAAAGGAATGATGGTTAAACCATTTGAAGCAGCAGCCTTTGCTTTAATGCCCGGTGAGATAAGTGAAGTTATCGAAACTCAATTTGGATACCACATAATAAAAGTTTTAGAGAAGAAGGGAAATGAAGTAAACGCCAGTCACATTTTAAAAATTGTGGAAGCAACAGAAGAAGATGTTCAAGCCAATATTCAATTAATGGAAGATGTATTACAAAAACTTATCGATGGAGAAGAATTCACCGAACTAGCCAAAACATACTCTGAGGATGAAGAATCTGCAATAAAGGGTGGAGCTATTGGTGAATTCACAAAAGACACATTTCCCGAAATTTTTAAAAAACATTTGGAAAACCTAGAAGTAGGAGAAAACACAGGATTAGTTAGAGAGCAGGAAAATTTCTATATTTTTTCAATTCTAAACAAAATTCCAGAAAGAGAATATAGATACACAGAAATTTTTGATAAATTAAAAGAGATGGTAACTTCCCAAAAAGAAATTGAATTATACGGAAATTGGATAAAACAATTAATGCATGAAACCTACGTTGAAATTTTGATTGAAGAGTAGTAAACTTATTATTGAAAGGATTCGATTAAGAATATGTTAGAAAATTCAATAAATATCTGGAAACTGATGAATCAGTTGATATTTCTTATCTTCTTATTAACCACCAACTTACCTGTCGTGGCGGAATGAAATGAAGACAGAAGTTGGTGGTTAATGAAACAAGAAAAAGAATTAACCGTTTTAACGGTTTCTCATTAAATGAACTAACAATGAATAAATTTTCTGAATATCTATCTACACTATTTGGGATCGGTTACTTTCCAAAAGCGCCGGGAACTGCAGGAACCATGTTTGCAGCAATTGTCTATTTTGCCTTACCGGATCAGTGGTTCGATAGTTGGCAGAATTCAAGCTTAGCCCTAATTGCTATTCTGATTGGAAGTGTAATCTCAGTATTTTTCATTTCAAAAGCAGAGGTAGGATTAGGACACGATAACGGTAAAATAGTTTTGGATGAATTCTGGGGTTATTTTATAGCTGTTTTGTTCCTGCCGAAAACATTGATCATAATAGTCGCAGCATTTATTTTGTTTAGAATATTTGATATTCTTAAACCTGAACCGGTTAATATTTTGCAAAAATTACCCAAAGGTTGGGGTGTGATGGCAGATGATATTATGGCAGGAGTTTATGCTAATATTGTTTTACAGGTTGTTATTCGGATAATTCCGAAAATTATAAAATAAGCTGGATTAACTCACCCTACTATCTCTCTCTTAAAACGCAAGAGAGGGAACATAAGTTGCCGTTGAGAGTAAAACTGTTCCCCTTAAAAAGGGAATTAAATAGGGTATATAAAAATCTGTCTTTCTGAGAAATTCTATTAATGCTTCTAACGAAGAATCTCAGATTTTCTATATTTTATTATTTCCAATTTCAAATTTTACATCTTACTTTTTTCAATACTCTCCTTGCTTTTCTCGAATAATTAATAATTCGTAATTATTAACTATTAATTAGCTCCTCCCTGCTCTTCTTCCCTATCTAAGGCACTCTCGCACTTTGAACATCTTTTTAATATTGACACTCAACTTATCTTTTACCATATTCGGATTTGCATTAATTAAATTGAATTAAAGGAGACGAAATTGAATTTAAACATTGATTTAAAAGGAATAAAAGGGTATATCAAATAAGTACAATAACTTTTCGGAAAAAGCTATTGTACTCATTTTTTGTATAACTATAGGTTAGTTATGTACTCATTTTATTTTGGCGTGGCGTACATATGTTATACACCATAAAAGGAGTTGAATGAAAAAGTTAAGTTTTATAATAATCATGTTCACTTTTTTCTTAATTGTTTCCGCAATTGAAGTCGGTGGTCACCTAACCGAAGATACAACATGGAGTCCTGCCGAAAATCCCTACCTTGTCACAGAAACATTGTATGTAGACGCAGGTGTCACCTTAACAATTTTACCCGGAACAGAGATTAAGGTAAGCGGAGCATCCTTATCAAATTCTTATGAATATACACAGAACTTCTGGCTTAATGGGGCTGGATGGTCTTTGGCAAAATACATTCGGGTTGACGGTAGGATAATAGCAGAAGGTACAGAGCAAGATAGTATAACTTTTACTCGAATGCAGGATGATATGAACTTCAATTGGGGTTCAATTTGCATTACTATTAATGCTGAGTTATGTATCTTTAAATATTGTGAATTCGAGCATATGGGTAACACTGGTCTAGCTATCAGTAATATCTCAGAAGGATTAGATTTCTTTAATGGAAGAGGAAGAGTGCAGAACTGCAAATTCTTAAATTGTACTGTAGGCATAAACTCAGATTCATACGAGAAGGAACTTGAGATCATAAATAGTGAGTTTATAATTGACGATGAAGTGAATCCTTACCTACCAAACTTCAATCCAGGTAGAAACCATATTATGTCATCTCAGATAGGTTCTAATTATACTTCTGATGTTTTAGTATGTAATAATATATTCGAAGGATACGGATCGTATTTTGGTGTTGGGGTAGAACACTTGTCATTTGCATATAATAAAATTTCCAATTGTGTTTCATCAGGTGCTAATGGCTATTTTTTTGAAAGTGAATTTACGGATTGCACTAAAGCTATTGGTGGTGGAGATTCCCTTTATATCAAGAAAAATCACTTCATAGAAGCAGATGTTGATCTAGATTACGCATATGTTGAGATCAGTGATAATTATTTTGAAGATTGTAATATTGCTGGACCTAGTGAAATAGAATTAATCGGCACAGTTAAGAATAATATTGTATATAATACTAATACTGCCATTTCAGGCAGGTTTGAAGAAATTTATAATAATATTTTTTATAATTGCAGCATGGTTAGTAGTGTAATTGGCAGTAGCAATATCTTTTATAATAATTTAATGTATAATAATACTGAATTATGTAATTTGATAGCTGACACACCATTTATTGAGAATAATATTTTTTTTAGTAATGATATCGAAGATGTAGATATTTTTGGCAATCCCATCTTCCGTAACTGTATTATCGATTTCCCTTTAGAACCGCCCCTTATTGATGGTGGTGGAAATATTTGGGTAGATTCGTTGCAAGCACAATCCCTTTTCGAGGATTTAACCAATGGAGATTTTCATCTTATCGAAGGTAGTCTGGCAATAGATGCCGGGTTCGATACTCTGGATTATTATTATCCCTTTGATGTGGATTATAATCACAGAGTCTGGGATGGAGATAATAACGGAAGTGCAATAATTGATATTGGACCTTACGAATATGGTTCACCAGCTTTTGGTGGTATTCAAGGTGTAACCTACAATACGATAAACGGAGAACCGGTTGATTACGTATTGCTAAAGATCAACGATCAACCAGGTGAATTCACTTTCTCAGACAGTATTGGTAATTTTGAATATAAACTCCCACCCAGTATTTACGATGTTTATGTAGAGCGTGTATTCTATGATGATACGATTGAATATCAGGTTGAAGTGATAGATGGTGAGTTCACGCAACTTACTATTCCGATGTATGAGACTGTTGATATTGATAATAATGAAATCATCCCTATGAAAGATAATTTATATTTAACTAACTTCCCAAATCCTTTTAATCCTTCAACAACAATTTCTTTTTCAGTAACACAAAACTCCGATTTTGTGAATCTTGAAGTGTACAATATTAAAGGACAAAAGGTTAAAACACTGCTAAATGAAGAACTGCAAAAAGGTATGCATTCAATTATTTGGTCAGGTATTGATGAAAACAATAAACTTGTAAGTTCTGGGGTTTATCTTTATAAAATCAAAGCTGGTAATCAAGAAACAGTAAGTCGTATGCTTTTGTTGAAATAGAAATCTTGAAGATTATGGTGTATAACAAAAGTGCCCACAAGCAAGCAAGAAGAAAAGCGAGAAGAGTCGTGGCGCACTCCAACCATTAACCACAACAAATAAAACGGAGGAGAAATGAAAATAAAAGTGCTTTTAATCATAATCATTAGTATTTTGGGATTAAATCTTTTTGCACAACTTATTCCCGATGATAACTTCAAAGCAAGAATTAATCAAAACCTTGGTCAACCACCAGAATATGAACCAACGATTGAAGACCTAAATGGAATCACGGGTATGTTGTGGGCAGCTCTTGCTGGAATATCATCAATTGAAGGAGCTCAATATTTAATTAATGTGACTTCTCTTTATTTACATGATAATCAAATCGATGATATTTCTCCTGTTTCTGGTTTAACAAATTTGACATCTCTTCTATTATTTTATAATCAAATTGATGATATCTCTGCTGTTTCTGGATTGATCAATTTAACATCTCTTTATTTAGATGAAAATCAAATTAATGATATTTGTGCTATTACTGGATTAACCAATTTAACTTCTCTTTATTTAGATGAAAATCAAATCAGTGATATTTCTGCTGTTTCTGGATTAACCAACTTAACATCTCTTCATTTAGGTAATAACCAAATCAGTGATATTTCTGCTGTTTCTGGATTAACCAACTTAATATCTCTTCATTTACATGATAATCAGATCAGTGATATTTCTGCTTTTTCCGATTTAATTAATTTGACTTCTCTTGGCATTTCATCTAATCAAATCAGTGATATTTCTGCTGTTTCTGGATTAACTAATTTGACTTCTTTTGGCATTTCATCTAATCAAATCAGTGATATTTCTGCTGTTTCTGGATTGACTAATTTGACAGGTCTTTTAATAGGTGATAATCAAATATGTGACATTTCTGCTGTTTCTGGATTAACCAATTTAACAACTCTTCGTTTAGGTCAAAATCAAATCAGTGATATTTCTGCTGTTTCCTATTTAACAAATTTAACTTATCTTTATTTAAATTCTGATCAAATAAGTGATATTTTTGCTCTTGTTGAAAATACCGGACTTGGTTCTGGAGATACAATATTTTTAATTGAAAATTTTCTTTCTCAGGAAGCACTTGATGTTCACATTCCAATTTTGGAAGACAGAGGATTTAATGCATTGATTTATTCATCAAATCCAAATGTTTACGCTGCTTGCTACCCTAACCCTGTTCGGAACGCAATTGAGGTTCCAATAAATACTACTTTGGAATGGAGTGGAAATTTTCCTTCTAGGGAAGTAAATTATGATGTATGGTTAGGAGAGACAAGTGAAGACCTACTAAATGTTGGAACAGGTACAGTTATCAACAACACACTTTATTCGTTTACCCCAAACTTGAATGATAATACTCATTATTGGTGGCGAGTAAGAGCAACTACAGAAACAGATACAATATGGAGTGGTTTGTGGCATTTCACAGTTGGAAATCCTGTATCAATTGACGATGACTTAAGCTATTTAAATTCATCTCAAATATTGAGAAATTTTCCCAATCCATTCAATCCCATTACTACCATCAGTTTTGATTTACCTATTAATATCACTAATCCTGTTATAGAGATTTTTAATATCAAAGGAGAAAAAATTAAACAGTATTCTATATCAGATTTTCAATCTTCAATTGTTTGGGATGGAACCAATAGTAATCATAATCGAGTTTCATCAGGAGTTTATTTATATCGATTAAAATCTGAGGAAAGTGTTTTAATAACTAAGAAAATGCTGTTATTAAAATAATACTGTGGCTAACACACAGCTCCACAGCCGAGCAAGAAGAGAATGTGAAAGAACGTGGCAGGCTCGAAACATTACTGGCAATATAGATAGAAGTTAATAGTAGGTGATAAATGAAAAATTCACGAATATTAAGAATCATTGTTTTCTACATAATAGCGATATCATTATCTAATATATTTCGATTTGATATATTTGGTTGGGATTCAATATTTGATAAATTCCCTGCTATTACTTTAATACTATTTAGTCCATTAGGAGCAATAGGTGTAATAATCGGAGCTATTATTTCAATTAGTCTATTAAAGAAGAAACGTAAAACCAATATGTCAATTTGGGGTACGTCTAAAAAACTAAGTATCCTAATGAGTCTTGTTCCAATTATTTTAATGTTAATTATTGGTGTTACAAATTCAAAAGGTATTAATAATCATTATTTTGGAATTATCGGAGCAATAGCAACATTTATCTATTGTTTCTCTGAGGAGATCGGTTGGCGTGGCTATCTTGAAGATGAATTATGGGAAATTAAACCATTGATAAAATATACGCTAATTGGTTTTTTATGGTATTTATGGCATTTGAGTTTTATTATTGATTTTTCCATTCTTTCAAATTTATTATCCCTTGGAATCCTAATTTTGGGAAGTTGGGGGATTGGACAAGTTGCTATGAAAACAAAATCAATTATTGCTTGCGCTTGTTTTCATTTGTTAGTTAATATTATGGTGTTTAATCCAATTATAAAGGATGGAATTACAGGTAGCTCAAAACTAATAATTCTATTTGTGAGTATAGGAATTTGGATATTTGTATTACGAATTTGGGGGAAACAGGAACAATTGGCTTAAGTTTTGATAATAAAGCCCATAATAAACGTGTAAGTAGTCTTAAAGTAATGAGAAATTTGAGGTGCGGTATTAGAAATTAATTAGTACATAAATTTATTTATTAGAGTGCTTTTTCATTCCACATTATAAACACTTTGCACTTAATTAATACAGTCCAAAAACCTTGACACTCATCCCTTTGAAAATAATTTTGTTTTTTAAGATCAGGTTTTCAGCCTAATCTATTGAATTAAAAGAAGTTAAAAAATATTAAATAAGGATGTAAGAATGGCAGTACCAAAAAGAAAAACTTCAAAATCTCGTAGAGATAAAAGAAGAACTCATTACAAAGCAACTGCACCTACTACCACAGTTTGCTCAAATTGCGGTGAGCTATGCAGACCTCATAATGTTTGTGCAAAATGCGGTCATTATAACGGTAAGAAAGTATTAGAAGTTAAAGAATAATTATCTAAAGTTATAAATAATATGCATATAGCTATTGATGCCTTTGGCAGTGATAATGCACCTTTCCCGGAAGTGGAAGGTGCAATTATTGCAATTAAGGAAGGATGTTGTGATAAGATCTATCTTGTAGGCAAGCAAGATATCCTGATCAAAGAATTAGAAAAATACTACTATCCAAAAGAAAAAATAGAAATTGTTCATGCATCCGAAGTTATAACTATGAGCGATTCTCCGGCAAAAGTGGTTAGAGAGAAAAAAGATTCTTCCTTAGTTAGAGCTATCCAATTGCACAAAGAAGGAACTGTACAAGCTGTTGTAAGTGCAGGGAATACCGGTGCAGTGATGGCTGCATCTCTTTTCGGTTATGGAAGAATAAAAAATATTCTTCGTCCTGCAATTGCAACTACTTTCCCAACTCAAACTCACCCAGAAATTATTCTCGATGTCGGTGCAAATGTTGAATGCAATCCGGAAAACCTGGTCCAATATGCTATTCTTGGAAGTCTATATTTTAAATTCTTTTTCGAAGCTGATAATCCTAGAGTTGCACTTTTAAATATTGGAGAAGAGGAATCAAAGGGGAATGAACTGGTAAAAAATACGTATGCTAAATTAAAAGAGAACAAAGATATTAATTTTGTAGGGAATATTGAAGGAAAAGATCTGTTAAAAGGTATTGTTGATGTTGTTGTATGTGATGGTTTTGTTGGTAATGTAATGCTCAAAACTGTTGAAGGAGCAGCTTATTCAATCATGTCTATTCTCAAAAACGAGATGAAAAAAGATTGGATTGCTAAACTGGGAGCACTTTTATCTTTTCCTGCCTATGCATATTTAAAAAAGAAATTAGATCATTCAGAATACGGTGGAGCACTCCTTGTAGGACTTAATGGGATTTCTGTTGTCTCTCATGGAAGATCAAATGCCAAAGCAATTAAAAATGCCGTCGGACTTGCCGCACATCTGTCAAGATCGGGATTTGTGCAACATACAAAAGAGTATTTTGAGGAGAAGTAATCATGGCCATTAAATATTATGCAAAAATATCGGGGACAGGAATGTATGTACCTGATAAAATTGTAAACAACTTTGATCTGGAAAAGATCGTGAATACAACTGATGAATGGATAAGAACCAGAACGGGAATGTTTGAGCGACATTTTGCCGCTGATGATCAAGCTGCATCTGATCTGGCTTATGAGGCTACAAAAAAAGCTATCAAGGCTGCTCGTATTCGAAACAAAGATATTGATATGATAATTGTTGCTACGATCTCAGGTGATCACCCCTTCCCTTCAACCGCATGTATTTTGCAACAAAAATTAGGTTTAAAAGACTTTCCGGCTTTTGATGTTTCAGCTGGCTGCACAGGTTGGATCTATGCCGCAAATATTGCAAAACAATATATCGAAAACGGAGTTGCTAAAAATATCTTAATTATTGGTGTTGAAATATTAACTAAATTAATTAATTGGAAAGATCGTGGAACATGTATCCTTTTTGGAGATGGAGCTGGAGCTACGATAATATCACGTGCTAAAGAAAGAGATATTTCCAGATTTATAGATTCTGAACTTTCTGCCGATGGTACACATTATGACTTATTGATCCAGACAGCCGGTGGTTCCCGTATGCCGGCAACTAAAGATTCTGTAAAAGAAAATCTTCATACGCTTTATATGGAAGGCAATAAAATATTTAAAAATGCAGTACGATCTATGTATCATGCTTGTGATGTTGTGCTAAAAAGGAATAATCTTGATGTACATTCCATTGACTGGTTAATTACACATCAAGCAAATCTACGAATTATTCAAGCTTTAGGAAAGAAGATGAAAATTGATGAAAAGAAGGTAATTGTTAATATAGAAAAATATGCAAATACTTCCTCAGCTACTATTCCGATGGCTTTGGATGAAGCAATTAAAAGTGGTAAGATCCAGCATGGTGACATTGTGCTTATGGCTTCTTTTGGTGCAGGTCTTACTTCCGGAAGTTTGTTACTTAGAATGTAAAATAATGAGGTAATTCAATGAGTAAAATAGCATTTATTTTTCCAGGTCAGGGTGCTCAATATATCGGCATGGCAATGGATTTTGTAAAAAGTAATACTGAACTTGAAAATACTCTTAAAAGTTTTGATGATAAAAACAATACTAATTTATATAAAATTATGTCTGAAGGTCCGGAAGAAAAACTTAAAGAGACAAAATTTACTCAACCGGCAATTTTATTCCATAGTATTGCTGCATTAAAAACTGTTCTTAATGAAATCGATATTGTACCGGATTATGTTGCAGGACATTCATTAGGAGAGTTTTCTGCTCTGGTTGCAAATGGTGTTCTCACATTAGAAGATGCAATGTATCTTGTTCATAAACGTGGTGCATTCATGATCAAGGCAAATGAAGGTAAACCTTTTGCAATGGCTGCTATTATCGGACTCTCACCGGATGAAGTAAAAGATATTTGTAAAGAAGCATCTAAGATTGATATTGTGATCGCAGCAAATTTCAATACTCCTGTCCAAACTGTGATATCAGGATCTAAGGCAGGAGTTGAAAAAGCATGTGAGATCGCTCAAGAAAGAAAAGCGAAAAGAGTGGTTCCGCTTGTTGTGGGTGGTCCTTTCCATTCTCCTCTGATTCAAAAAGCTGCAACCTGGCTTTCTGAAGAAATGAATAATATCAATTTTAATGAAACAACTATTCCTGTAGTTTCTAATGTAAATGCGAAACCTACAACAGATATTGATAAGATAAAAAATAATCTTGCAGAACAAGTTACCTCATCTGTTCTTTGGGTCGATTCTATCAAGTTCATGATAGAAGATGGTGTAGACACATTTGTTGAATTTGGACCCAAAAAAGTTCTTGCCGGAATGTTAAAGAAAATTGACAAGAATGTTAAAGTTATAAGTATCGACACAATCGAGACGTTTGAGTTGATAAAAAGTGATTTGGAGACGTTATGAAACGTTTAGAAGATAAAGTTGCGATTATCACCGGAGCAGCGAGAGGGATTGGATTTAGCATTGCAGAAATGTTATCTGAGCATGGTGCAACTTCTATTATAATAGATCTTAACCAGGAAGCTGTAGACGCAGCAGTTCAACAGATCGATGACATGGGAAACCGAGCTATCGGCTTCACTGCTGACGTAACTAATTCAGATGAGATCGCTTCCATTTTTAAAGAGATACATAAAGAATTCGGCAAAATTGATATTCTCATAAATAATGCCGGAATAACAAAAGACGGATTACTCATGAAAATGAAGGAATCGGACTGGGATGCAGTAATGAATGTTAACCTTAAGGGTACGTTCATCTGCACACAAAAAGTTTGCAGATATATGCTGAAAAGTCGTTCAGGTGTAATTCTTAATATTGCCTCTGTTGTTGGAATTATGGGAAATGCCGGTCAGGCAAATTATGCTGCTTCTAAAGGTGGTATCATTGCTTTAACTAAATCATCTGCCAGGGAATTTGCCTCCAGGAATATCAGAGTAAATGCAATTGCTCCCGGCTTCATCCAAACAGAAATGACAGATAAATTACCACAAGAAGTTATTGACAATTATTCAGCTGCAATTCCATTATCACGTATGGGTACAGCTAAGGATGTTGCAAATTTATGTATATTCCTGGCTTCTGAAGAAGCCGGTTATATAACAGGTCAGATCATCCAAGTGGATGGTGGCTTGATAATGTAGTAAAAATTAAGGAGGAAATAATGGACACTAAAGCAAAAGTAATCGAATTAATCGTTGAAGAATTAGGTGTTGAAGCTAGTGAAGTAACTCTTAAGGCAAGTTTTATTGAAGATCTTGGGGCAGATTCTCTTGATACTGTTGAACTGATCATGAAATTTGAAGAAGAATTTGATCTTGATATTGCTGATGATGATGCAGAAAAACTTACAACTGTTGGCAAAGCAATCGAATATCTAGAAAAACATTTAAATTAATCTATATTTTTGGTGGAGTTATATCTTATGGCTCCACCATATTAATATCTAAGTTTTGAGGTTTATATGAATAAGCGAAGAATTGTTGTTACCGGAATGGGTACAATAAACGCAGTTGGACATAATGTAGAAGAGACATGGAAAAATCTTCTCGCTGGAAAATCTGGTGTTGACCACATTAAAAATTTTGAAATAACTGAAGAATATACAAGCAGAATTGCAGGTGAAATTAAAAACTATGACCCAAATGAACATTTTGAGAGAAAAAGAATAAAAAAGATCGATCATTATACACAATATGCTCTTATTTCAGCAAGACAAGCATTCGAAGATTCAGGGCTGAATAATGCAGACTTCGATCATGACCGAGCTGGAGTTATAGTATCTTCCGGTATCGGTGGAATGCTCACATTTGAAACAGAAGCATATAAAATGGAGAGAAAGGGACCAAAAAGAATTAGCCCATTTTTTATTCCAAAAATGATCTCTAACATGGCATCTGCAGAGATTGCAATTGAATTCAATTGTAAAGCACTTAATTTTAATATCTCTTCTGCTTGTGCATCTGCAAACCATTCGATTGGAACTGCATACCGCTCAATTCAATATGGAGACGCCGATATTATGATCACAGGCGGAGCGGAAGGATCGGTAACACCTTTAGCTGTTGCTGGATTTTGTTCCATGAGAGCACTTTCTACACGTAACGATGAACCCCAAAGAGCTTGTCGCCCATTCGATAAAGAACGTGATGGATTTATCATGGCCGAAGGTGGAGGTGTTATAATTTTGGAAGAGATGGAACATGCTGTTAATCGTGGTGCTAAAATATACGCCGAGCTAGTAGGTTATGGAGCAACTTGTGATGCTTTTCATATAACCGCTCCAGCAGAGAATGGTGAAGGTGGAGCACGCGCTATGCAAATGGCGATCAATGATGCAGAGATAAAACCTGAAGAAATTGATTACATCAATGCTCATGGAACCTCAACTCCATTGAATGATCCAAATGAAACAGCAGCAATTAAAACCATTTTTGGTAAGCATGCCAGAAAAGTTAAGATCAGTTCTACAAAATCTATGACCGGTCACACCCTAGGTGCTGCTGCCGGTATTGAAGCTATTGTTTGCTGTAAAACCATTGCAACCGGTAAGCTACATCCAACCATTAACTATGAAAATCCTGATCCCACATGTGATCTTGAGTATATTCCAAATAAGGCTATTGAGATGGAAGTTAATTACGCTTTAAGCAATTCTCTTGGCTTTGGTGGTCATAACGGAGTAGTTATCTTCAAAAAATTTGTTAAATAAAAGTGAACCGGCATTAGCAGGTCACTTTATTTTGTTTTGAAAAATATAATTAAATCTCTAATTTCGCAAATATCTTCAAAAGATTCTAGTTATTCTGATTTTAATAAATTCCAGAAGATCATTGGCTATAATTTTAGTAACCCATCTCTCTTAATTGCTGCTCTTACGCACACTTCCCGAGAGCCCATGAATACAAAAGGATCACCATTTGAAAGGATGGAATTTTTAGGTGATTCTGTTTTGGGTTTGATCGTATCGGAAGAACTATTTCTTGAATTTCCAGAATACACTGAAGGTGAACTTTCAAAATTAAAATCTAAGATAGTATCAAGAAAGATGCTTGCCATGGTATCCAATAAATTAAAACTTAAAGATTACATAATATTTAATACCGATTCAGCGGGAAAAGGTGGATTGAATTCAGTCCTTTCTAATACAATGGAATCTTTAATATGTGCAATTTATCTTGATGGAGATATTGAAAAGGCTAGAAATTTCATAATACGATTCATTATGAATAATTATTCTACACACTTAAAAAAAGGATATCTAACAGATTACAAGAGTAAGCTTCAAGAATATACTCAAGCCGAATTTCATGCAACTCCGGATTATCATAT
>JAYEKK010000118.1:0-3425 GCA_034660955.1 Candidatus Cloacimonadota bacterium
GTTATACTTTCTGATAAAAACCTTGCGAAAGGTTTCTACCGGAGGAATTCTTTCAAATGAATCTTCGCAAAGGTTGGAAAGAAAAAAAAAGACAGGATTAACAAGATGAACAGGATAAATGTTACTCAAAATTCCGATTTTGAGAAAAAACTTGAAAACGAGATAAAAAGTAACACGGACACTCCTGTCCGTGAAATTAAAAGGAGAACAAAATGAATTATAGAAAATATGATCAAAAAAAAGACAAAGATGCAGCTTTCAGAATATTAAATGAATGCGGTTGGGTTCACGATAAGAAAAAAGATACACTTCTGAACGATTTACTCCCCTCTGCTGATACTTTTGTCTCTACTGTAAACGGAGAAGCAGAAATTATAGTTCACAGCGCAATTGGTTCTATTCACTATCAGGATCAAAAGTTACAATTAAGTGCTATCACCGGCGTGAATGCCAGCTTGCTTGCAAGAAAAAAAGGATTAACCACTAAACTTACGGCAACAAAAATAGCAATGGATGCCGAAAAAGGAGCTGAAGTAAGCGGACTTTGTATTTTTGATCAAGGTTATTATAACAAACTTGGGTTCGGGAATGGTAATTATGAGCACATTGTTTGTTTTACTCCAGCAACATTAAAAATAAACAGGAAATCAAAGACACCTGTAAGACTCACCAGGAAAGATTACAAGATAATCCACAAGAATAGAAAGAGAAGAATGCTTTGTCACGGATCTGTAACCTTACCCGAATTCACAACTAAAGCAGAAATGGGAGATAAAGACAAAAATATTGGCTTCGGTTATTTTGATAAAGATGGGAATCTTACACATCATTTGTGGTTTTATGGTAAAGGAAAAGAGCAGGGTCCTATTTGGATTCAATGGATGGCATACGAGAATCTTGATCAGTTAATGGATCTACTAATATTGTTAAAAAGCTTTGAAGAGCAGATAATGATGATAAGAATGGTTGAACCAACATTAATTAACATGCAGGATTTTATTGAAAAGCCTTTTCTCATAAAAGGAATTACAAAAAATTCCAAACATCAAAATTATATTCATTCAAGTGCTTTTTGGCAAATACGTATTCTGAATTTGCAGAGATGTATGAAGAAAACTCATCTGAATTGTGAAGATTTTAGTTTCAATCTGCAGCTTACCGATCCAATTGAGAAATTCATTCCTAAAGAAATTAAATGGAAAGGAGTTGCAGGAGATTATGTTGTTACGCTTGGAAATAATTCTTCCGCAAAAAAAGGAAAACAAAAAGACTTACCGACCTTGAAAGCGTCAGTTGGTGCTTTTACTAGATTGTGGTTTGGTATTATGCCGGCTTCATCTCTTGTATATTCTGATGGAATTCAAGCTCCGGCAGTATTGATAGAAAAATTAGACAATGCATTCATGCTTCCACCTGCTCATATAGATTGGGGATTTTAGCAATGGATATAAAATTTGTAACAACGAAAGATAGATCGGATTTAATTGAAAAAGGTGATGAAATAGTTGTTCAAGTTTGGCCTGAATTCATGCTGCACGATGCTGTTGCAAACGAGTATTTTTTTCAACTATACTCAGCTTTTCCAGAATATCAATTTTGGTTAGTAGATGGGAAAGAAATTGTTGGCATTGGAAATTCTATTCCTATTTACTGGAAAGATAAGTTAGAAAATCTTCCTGAAGAAGGTTGGGATTGGGCACTTAAAAAAGGATTTGATGATTCAAAAACCGGTATTAAACCAAATCTGCTTTGCGGTCTCTCGGTAACGATCAATCCCAAATTTCAAGGGAAAGGATTTAGCACGAAAATGATAAATTCAATGGTTCAAATAGGGAAAAGGAATAATCTGGAATCGTTGATAATTCCTGTTCGTCCAACTCAAAAGAAACAATACTCAGAGCTTTCAATGGATGACTACATAATCCAAAGAAGAGACGATGGATTGCTATCTGATCCATGGCTGCGAATTCAAGAAAAACTCGGAGGTAAGATTATAAAAGTTTGTTCCAAAGCAATGGATATTCGTGGTTCTGTACAGGATTGGAAAAACTGGACTGGTTTGGATTTTCCCCAATCGGGAAATTATAAAATCGACGGAGCTTTAAAACAGGTTGATATCTATCTTGAAAATGACGAAGGAATTTATATTGAACCAAATGTTTGGGTGGCTCATGAATTGTAGATCAGACACTCTTGTCTGATTTGCATATGCTCGTTCAGGAGTGAACGAGATACTGGAAGGAGTTATGATTTTCCAAAAGAGATGCAGCATTTCACAGAAGACGAACATTGTATTATATAGCGCATTTACAAAGAGGATTAGCTGGATAAAAACATGAAAATAGAAAAGGTTAAAAAGAAAAGAGAAAAAAGCAGGATCTGCAAAGATATCCTCGAATCTCTTCCAAACTGGTTTGGTCTAGAATCTGCTAACAAAGAATATATAGAAAGATCTGCGAATTCGGATTTCTATGCTGCTTATATGTTTGACAAAGTAGTAGGATTCTTCTCTGTCATTTCTCACTTCCCCCAAACCAGCGAAATTTATGTGTGTGGTGTTTTACCGGATTTTCACCGACAGGGAATTGGAAGAAAACTTCTACGTGCTGTTGAGGAGGATTTGAGAAAGAAGAAAAATAAATTTTTAACAGTGAAAACTTTAAGTGCATCTCATCCAGATAAAGGTTATGCAAAAACAAGAGGGTTTTATGAAGCTGTAGGATTTGTTCCACTTGAAGAATTTAAAGAATTATGGGGAAAAGAGAATCCATGTTTATTTATGGTGAAAACACTGTAACACGGACACTCTTGTCCGTGTAATTGTAAAGTTCGCTTAGGAGTGAACGGGTTACAAAAAGGCGATCTGCTGATTCACTTTAAAAAGAGTTCTGGCTTAGATATGAAGCTAATATAAATTAGGAGTAGATATGAAAATTAGTGTGTGTGGAATTGCCTGCGAAATTTGCCCTAGAATGCAGAAGGGAATTTGCCCGAATGGGGAAGAAGGTTGCACCCCAAAATTAACCGGACCCTGCAAGATCAAGCATTGTGCAGTAGAAAAGAAAGTTCGATACTGCTTTGAATGCAGCGAATTCCCTTGTGAATTAACAAAATTGGGACCGTTGAATTTTGGTTACTGTATATACCTTACCGGTTCAAAATAATGAAGGTTGAATGTGAAAAAAAGACAGGATAAATGTAACTCAAAATTCCGATTTTGAGAAAAACACAGTCAAGAATGATTGTGATATAGTAACTAAATCAGCTTGAGTGAAATGTGGAGTAAAATATCTGTGATATTTTAAAAAGGTAAACGACTTTATCGTTTAGCATCAATCCCGATTTTGTCGGGACACTCCAAAATAAAGGAAATAAATGAATAAGTTTAAGATCAATATCAGTTCAGAATTTGAAGAGAATAAACC
>JAYEKK010000119.1:0-3420 GCA_034660955.1 Candidatus Cloacimonadota bacterium
AATAATCAAGAAAAGCAAGGTAAGATAATTCCTCTTTTTGAGCATGAGAAATGGTTGAATCCAATAAAGTTGCTGAATGATAACAGCGAACTCTTTTGAGGTTTTCTTTCACTCGATTAATCATAGCGCTCCTCCGATATTGTCATAAATGGACAAATCCCTTTGGAGAAAGCTTGTCGCAACATTACTGCTCGCTTTATTTGATTGCGATTTTATCTGTTCTAATTGCTCTTTTTTTTTATATTGAATTACCAGATTTTCTATTTTTGACGCTCGGACTTCGGCGAAATTTAATGATTTTTCTATCAAAACATTCCAATCCAAATTACTGTTTTTATTGAAAAAATTACGCACTGCTCTGATTTGATCTCGTGGATTTCTGCTATTTTCCTTAACTCAAGTTTCGCAGTAGCATAGATTCTTATTATAAGCGGTTTAGCAATTTTCATAATATATCATAACTCATAGTTCTTTATATATTTATACATAAGTGCAAAATTAGTGATTTATGCTACATTATCAATATTATCCTCTTTCCTTGTATTTACTTTTTCCCACGGATCAAAAAATCTGAAAATTGTTTCCTGAAATTCCGGTGTTTGAAAAAATACTGAAATTACTTCATTATAATCAATTCCAAGCCAATCACATAATGAACGACATAATCGCACGAATATTTCCCATATCTTCCCGCTAAGATTCAATTCCAACATAAATACTTGTGTATTAGAGAAAGCTTCACCGAGAGTTTCATAGGATGAAAATCGTTTCATCAAATTCATTAGAATGTAACGCATTAAAGTTATGGTTGTATCTGCGATTTGAGCGTCAAAATCATTTGATTGGCACTTACCCAGACCAAGGTGTTGTTTACTTTCTTTAAAAAATACTTCAATTGTCCAGCGAATACTGTAGGTTTCCAAAGCCTTTTTGAAGCCCAATTTTAAATCGGTTGTTACCAGTAATTCCCAATGTTTTCTGCGATTTGACTTATTGAAAAATAAAAACATCTTTGTTCCTTTATATTCGACGATAACGGGAATATAAAGCATTTTCAGAGAACGACAATGTTTTATTTTTGTTTTATTCATTGCTAATATCTGTTTTGCTGTAAACTGTTTTCCCTGATAGAAATATTTTCTTCTATCCATTTTGCAAGCTGCAATCAAATGAACAATTCCCTTTTTTAGTTTGCGAATTACTCGTATCATATCTTCCGATATGAACCATTTATCCATAAGAATATAGTCTGGGATAAATCCGTGTTTGATCACCCTCTTTAGCATCATCATTGCCATTACAGTTTTCTTTTTAGCCCATCTTTCGGCAAAAAACCTACTAATAAGTTAAATCTTTGTTCTAAGTGTCTGCAATATAATACATATTGTGCTGGAAATCGCCAAAAAGTGCCCAAAAGTATGCTTTGGTAGTATTTGACTTGACAGAATAAAATAACTTTTAATCTTTGTTCTATGTTTATAAGAATAAAAGAAAACAAAGATAAAAAGACCGGAAAAATTTATAAGTATTATAAATTGGTAGAAACGGTTCAGACTTCCAAAGGTCCAAGACAAAAGGTCATTCTCCATCTAGGAAAAATGGAAATATCCGAAGAAGAAAGAAAGTTACTACCAAAACTTATCGAGCGTAGATTAGCAGGTAAACAAGAGCATACCAAGTTTTCCGATTTAGAAAAGAAAGTAGATACAGCTATTCAAAAATATAGAGAGAAGCTATCCCGAGAAGTAGAAAGGAAAGAAGAAAAGGCAAAGGCAATCTATGCAGAAATAGATTTGAATTCAACCAACCAGACTTTTTATCGTTCAGTCGGTTTAGAACTCATCTGTGATCATTTTTGGCGTAATTTACAGTTCGATTCGATATTATCTCAATGCAACTTTAGTCGGAAGGAGAAAGACTTGGCTAAGACTATTATATTTGGGCGTCTGATTTCGCCTGGTAGTGAGCTTCATACTATGCGCTGGTTTTTTAATCAAAGCAGTTTATTGGAAATGCTTCTTAGTGATCTAAGCGAAGCAAAACGTGATTCCTTTTACGAGATTAGTGATTTACTTTATGTTCATAAAACAAAGATAGAAGATCATCTTCGGCAAAACACCAAAAAGTTATTTTCTTATCGTGATACTATTTATCTTTATGATTTGACGAATACCTATTTTGAAGGCAGAAAACAAAACAGTAATCTTTGTTTTCACGGTAAATCGAAGGAGAAACGTTCCGATTGTCCGCTTGTAACCTTAGCTTTGGTTGTGGATCAGAATGGTTTTCCAAAGTATAGTCGTATTTATAAAGGCAATCAGTCCGAACCCTTGACTTTGAAAGCAACTTTGAATAAAATATATTCGTCTTCTGATAATTTATTAGATTATTTGGAAAAGCCTTCTATTGCAATGGATCGCGGCATAGCAACAAAAGATAATATTCAATATTTGAAGGATAACAACTATTCATATTTTATTATTGAGCGAAGGGATGCAGCGAGAGATTATAAAGAGGAATTTTCCAATATAATTCAAGAAGGTAAAAAATACAAAACCCGTTCAGGTCAGACAATATATTTAAAGAAGAAAAACGAGAAGGATTGTGTTCGGGTGCTAGTTTACAGTGTAATGAAATCACAAAAAGAAGATTCTATAATCGGAAAACGCGAGAGTCGTTTTTTTGAAGACCTTGCAGCTCTTATTAAGTCCAATAAGAATGGATACATCAAAGATAAGCAGAAGATACTTATTCGCTTGGGTCGTTTAAAAGAGCGTTATGGAGCAATTGCGAATTTATACAACATAACATTGGAAAATGATTCTAAAAAAGGATATGTTTCGCGCATAAGTTTTAAAAGAAAGCTAGGTAAAATATCCAAGAAAGATTCATCCGGTTGCTACGTCATCGAAACCGATAATCACAATTACACAGCAGAAGAGATATGGGAATTTTATATGAACCTCAATGAAGTGGAATCAGCTTTCAGATCATTCAAAACAGATTTGGGAACAAGACCGGTATATCATCGGAGAGATAGTCGAATAGAGTCGCATTTATTCATTTCAGTCTTGGCATATTCAATTTTAAAGAGTATAATTTATAGTCTAAATCAAAAAGGATACAAGAAGAGTTGGAAATTGATCAAAGAGATTTTATCTAATCATATGCGCGGGACAACAATCCAGCAGTCAAAATCCGGTGAGATTTACAATATCCGTGTGAATGGAATCCCTGAAAAAGAAGCATTGATAATTTATAAATTATTAGATATGAAAATAAGACCGGAGCGAAAAATCAAGAAACAGAAAATTCATTTGTAGTGCCCAAATTGAAAACACGATCGTTATGTTTCAATAACTTAGCTACCGTTTTTCGAAAGATGGGCTAAATCTATCTTTCTACATTTCTTCGTAATAG
>JAYEKK010000120.1:0-39630 GCA_034660955.1 Candidatus Cloacimonadota bacterium
GAAGACTCCTCAGAGTGACGCAGCAACATAATCACCCTGAGAATGCACCAAAAATTACACCCGTTATTGTTGCCATAACCACAACCAGAGAAACAAAAACTACTGTTTTTTTTGTTCCCATCACACTACGAATAACCAGCATATTTGGTAGCGATAAAGCTGGACCAGCCAAAAGTAATGCCAATGCCGGACCCTTTCCCATTCCATTTCCCATCAGTCCCTGCAAAATTGGAACTTCTGTGAGAGTGGCAAAATACATGAATGCTCCTACAATGGAAGCGAAGAAATTTGCCCAGATCGAGTTTCCGCCTACAAGTTTGGAAATCCATTCAGATGGGATCAATCCTTCATTCCCGGGTCGTGCCAACAATAAACCGGCAACAACAACGCCAAAAAGCAATAAAGGCAGAATCTGTTTAGCAAAAACCCAGGTAGAAGAGAACCACTCACCAACTTCTCCTTCATCTTTACTGGTAAAATATGAAAGTCCAATCATGCCTACTATAAATGGAATCATCGGTTGCCAGCCGGAAGCAAATCCAGAGATGATTACGGCAATTCCCGTAACTACGATCTTCCAGAATTTCATTTTGTAGATAGTTATCAGGATAATTCCCAATGCTACTGAAAAAATTGAAGTGATGACCCATTTTGTATCATAAATCGCATTCCAAATTTCTGAATCTGTTACGGGTTTTGCCCAATTGGCAAAGATAAGAATAAAGATCATTGAAGCAAAGAAGACCAAGTTGTGCCAGAAGGGACGATCTTCATCAACTTCCGGCATCAGCATTTGCTGTTGTACTTTTTCCTCTTCATCTTTGCGGAAAACAAACCCCATGATGAGTCCGATAACAATACTGAAAATGATTGCCCCTACAGCTCTGGCTATTCCCATTTCTAATCCCAATATACGTGCCGTGAGGATGATAGCCAATATGTTTATTGCAGGACCGGAATATAAAAAGGCTGTTGCCGGACCAATTCCTGCACCTCTTTTATAAATTCCACTAAAAAGAGGTAGGATCGTGCAGGAACAAACTGCCAGAATTGCCCCAGAAACAGAAGCAACAGAATAGGCGACAATCCGTTTAGCTCTGGCTCCCAGATATTTCATCACCGCGTTTTTAGAGATGAATACACCAATGGCACCGGCAATGAACAATGCTGGAATGAGACACAATAGAACATGTAAACGGGCATATTCCTTTAAAAGATGAAAAGATTCCATCACCGCATTTTGGAAACGAGCAGCATTCACGGGTAGATAATAAGCTGCCAAGAATATTACTACCATCAACAGCAGTATTTTCCATTCATTTTTCCAAGACATTATTTAATCCTCATTTCTAACTTTCCAGTTGGGAATGCGCTTTCTTTTGAAGCTTCTGCTTCTCCTAAATCTTTTAGAATTGAATCTAACCAAATAGAGATTCTTCCTAAGAACAACGTGCAAGATACGTCAGAAAGACAGCTCTGCTTATACACTTTCAAATTGCATTCATTTTATCTTTGTTACTGTCGATTACATTTGTAAGGCAACTGAACATCGAAAGAACACAACGACACTGCAATTTATAATAAACACAATTTCCGCGTTTTTCGTCGATTATTATACCGGAATTTTTGAGGATTGTAAGGTGTTTAGAAACAGTAGAAATATCTACTCCGATCAGTTCAGTAAGTTCTTTTACGCAATATTCCTGTTCATCTAATTTGTGTATAATATACAAACGGGTAGCATGGGCCAAAGCTTTGCTGATGCGAGCCAGTTCTTCATATTTTCTCTTTTCAAGAACATCCATAAAACCTCCATTTTTGTAAGAATTTATTATTTCTCTCACAACCCATTGCCTATTTGGTCAAACCGCCAAACGGTGTCAAGAAAAAAAAGACACCTTGAAGCAGATGCCTTTCTCTATCTTAACTAAATTATTTCATCAAGATCATTTTCTTTGTGGAAGTATATTTTCCAGCTCTTAATTTATAAAAATAGATTCCACTTGAAACAGGATTATCGGAATCATCGTTTCCATTCCACGTAACTGAATATTGCCCTGCAGAGAGCTGTTCATTGACAAGCTGTTTCACTTTCTGTCCTTTCATATTGTATATCTCAAGAGTTACAAATGAAGACGTTTGAGTTACGTCGAACGAAATCGTTGTAGCAGGATTGAAAGGATTTGGATAATTTTGATGTAATGAAATTTCTGCCGGAACAACAGGATCATTTACACTTGTTGGGATTAGATTTACTTGAGCAGCCTGCAAAATCTCAAGACCATCCCAATCTTGAATAATTGCAACTGCATGTAAATCTTCTAAATTCCAATCAGGTTGCATTTCCACACCCAAAGCAGCAGTGTAGATAGCCGTTTCACCAATATTAGAAATTGTAACATTTTCTTCGTCCGATTTAGCTACAACCAAATAATACCAGGGATTTTCATAACTGTAATCTACCCAGTTTGTAATGACAAAAAATATCTTATTATTGCTGCTTGTAATATTTTCTATCAGAGTTACTTCTGCATATATCTCAAAGCTGTCTTCTCTACTCTGTTCAAATTCCAGATCGATTGTGTATGAGCTTTCCAATGTTTCAAGATCTTCATAAGCTTCATTAAATGTGGTTATACTACAATTCCAACCTTCAATCAGGTATGTTCCGCCAAAATAAGCAGTTGGATATATCGAAACTTGATAAAGATCATTTCTACCCTGAGCACCTGGAGACATTTCATAAGGATATAAACTCCAGCTTAAAGGTATTAAATATTCTCCTGATTCATTTAGCGAATTTAATGCACTCCGTGCAAGTCCATCCGGTCCTCAACATCCGTTATCTATTGTGAATACTTCACCTACCACATATCTCTGATTGGCAAATAGGGTTAGGCTAAGCATTAATAAAATTATAACTAACGTAAACTTCATCTTCCCTCCAAATAATTCTTGATAATATAACTTATGCAATTAGTATTCCCAACTTTTTCTTTAAATAGCTTGAATTAATCTGTTTAACAAAATTGTCACACTGAGTACGTTCTTGGTGAAGTGGAGATGATATTCATAATTTAATCATATCCTTCGATACATCCGATAACTACCGGACACTCAGGACGACAATAATTTTAATATTTCAATTAGTAGCCATCTGTGATTAAAATCTGAGATTCTTCCAAAGAACAACGTGTAAGAAACGTCAGAAAGACAGATTTTATTTCATTATTAGAATTCAGTTTTTGATTTTATCCGTGCTTATCCGTGTTCATCTGTGGCAAGCAACAAAAACCTTGCTAATATAAACCACTCATAAATTTTGACTTACGTAATTCTCAGAATCATATATTTTATCTTTCTGGTCGTTGCAAATAATAAAAAGTAAAAGGAAACACATGAGTAATTTAGAAAAATTCGAAAACCTGGGGTTATCGGAACAATCGCTGCTGGCGATAAGTAAAAAAGGATTTGAAGAACCTTCTCCAATTCAAAAATTAACGATACCTCTACTCCTGAAAAACGAGAAAGATATTGTAGGACAGGCACAAACCGGAACCGGAAAAACTGCCGCTTTTGGTCTGCCGATAATGGATAATATAATAGAAAATACCGGAAAAGTTCAAGCACTTATAATGGCTCCAACCCGCGAACTTGCAGTGCAGGTAGCAGAGGAGATGAATTCTTACCGTGGTGGAAGAAGCATTGGAATTCTGCCGGTTTATGGTGGACAATCTTACGATCAGCAATTTCGCCGACTTAAAAAAGGTGTGGAAATTATTGTAGGAACACCTGGTCGTTTGATAGATCACTTGAACCGTGGAACATTAAAACTGGATGACCTTAAATTTATGGTTTTAGACGAAGCAGATGAAATGCTTAATATGGGATTCATTGAAGATATTGAACTGATACTTTCTAAAACACCAAAAGAAAAAAGAGTTTTATTGTTTTCCGCTACAATGCCTCAAAGAATAGTGCAGTTAGCAGAAAAATTCATGGGTGAATACGAAGTCATAAAAGTTCAATCTAAGCAGCTAACGGTAAATTTGACCGACCAGATCTATTTTGAAGTTCGAACCTCTGATAAGTTTGAAGCACTCTGCCGAATTATCGATGTGGAAAAAGAATTTTATGCACTTGTTTTCTGCCGCACAAAACTCAAGACAGATCATCTCGCGAATGCTCTAATTGATCGTGGTTATGATGCAGCTTCACTGCATGGTGATATTTCTCAGGCTCAGCGGGAACGCATCCTCAGCCAATTCAAGAAGAAGCGTGTAACCATTCTGGTTGCTACCGATGTTGCTGCTAGAGGTATAGATATTAATAATCTTTCACATGTTTTGAACTACTCTCTTCCACAAGATCCGGAAAGTTATGTACATCGGATTGGAAGAACAGGAAGAGCCGGAAAACAGGGAACTGCCATCACTTTTATCACACCATCCGAATATCGCAAATTAATGAATATCCAGCGTATTTCCAAATCTGAAATTCGTAAAGAATCACTACCAAAAGTTAAACATCTCATCAAGCTTAAGCGTAAGAGAATTGTTGAAGAGATCAATGAGATAATTGTTGCAGGTAAATTTGATGAGAATATGCATGTGGCAAATGAACTTCTGGCACAATATCCGGCAGATCAGGTGATATCAGCTTTGTTAACTCATGCCTATAAAGATGAATTTTCTCCTGACAAATATACCGAGATCCACGAGCCGGGCAAAAAACATAAAATTACTTCCAGAAGACGACCCGATAATTCTCCAGATCAGGAAGGCATCACACGTTTATTTATTGCTCTGGGACGCAAAGATAAAATGGATCCCCTTAAACTTGTTAAGATGATCCAGGAAGAAGCAATGGTAGATCAACATCTTATTCGCAATGTAGAGATTTATGATAATTTTTCTTTTGCCAATGTTCCTTTTGAAGAAGCAGAACATATCATTGAAATATTCCGTGGAAGAGGCAGAGATAAAAAACCCCTTATAGTAGAAGCAAAAGAAAAAGAGAAATCCAGTAAGAAGAATTTTCGTTCCGGTGCTCCTCGTAAAAGTTATGATAGAAAACGAGGAAGCGGGAAACCACGCAGAAAGAAAAGATATTAAGATTCAAAAGACCCGACTTTCTAATCCGGCTTTTGCCGGAGAAGGGAGTTAGGAATTTTGGAGTGTCGCTACGGAGAATTAGCATACCGTTCTTAACTCCACTCTCGCTTTGCTCTTGCGAAGTCAAGTCCGGTAACCCACTCAGAAAGAAAAGATATTAAGATTCAAAAGACCCGACTTTCTAATCCGGCTTTTACCGGAGAAGGGAGTTAGGAATTTTGGAGTGTCGCTACGGAGAATTAGCATACCGTTCTTAACTCCACTCTCGCTTTGCTCCTGCGAAGTCAAGTCCAGTAACCCCCTCAGAAAGAAAAGATATTAAATTATATATGAAAAACAGCTGGATTAATATGGATTCCTAATTTATCATAGACGTTCTAAAAGACCATTGATACTCTCTCTCATTTCCAATAAGTCCCAATTATTTATTGCTTCATTAAGTTTTTCAAAAATGGCTTCTGCGTCAACTATATCATTTCGAAGACTATGTAGTTCAGGAATTATAGCTGAACCACCAATGTATGGCAATTTAGGGAATTTTTTTAGTCTTTGACGAATATTAACAATTCCCTCAGCAACTTTTATAAAATCATCTAATAATTCTACAGTTTCCTCTGATGGTTTCGTTTTAATTTCCTTAATGTGAGTGAGTATTTCAAGTCCCCGATAAGTCAAGCGAGTTACCATTTCACCTTTTAGCTGCTCGATTTGAATTAAACGATCAACATGGGAATTATAGAGTGCAATGAGAAAGCTAATAAACGAAATAACTAAAGCTATTAATGATATGGTTATTGCATCAAAATTCAATTCAATCTCCTAAAATAATTTCATTTCAAACAATTTTATCTATCAAATTTATTCCTTCTCTCCAACATCCAAAAAACTTAATACATCATCCACAAATAGAATATTGTTGGCAATAATTGTGGTTCTCGAAGAGCTTTCCAGTTTATCATCAATTTCTTTTGCTTGCGCCAGGTGTTTCGCGGCTTTGGTGAGTAGTTCTTTCTCAATACTCATGAATGATCTGGTTTCTTTTCGGTATTCCATTATCTCACTTTTTAATTCTAATTTGTTCAATGCATCCATTACAGACATGTATTCTGTTTTTTCTTTGAAATCTTCGATAAGTGCATAACCGGCATTATTATATTGCCAGGCTTCGATGTCGTAACGGTGTAGAGCATTTGCAAATTCTGCTGCTTCCAGAAGATGTTGTGCTTGTTTTGTGTAATCATTATTCGCTTCTGCTTCTTTTACTGCATCTTTAGCAGAACGGTAGGAACTCCATAAATTTGCTTCATCTTCAAGAACTTCTTTTTCAGAAATTTTTTCAGTTTGTTCCGGTGCTTGTTCAGTAGTTTTTTCTGCGATCGGTTCGAGATCTGTTACGGCAACTGAATCAGTTTTTTCTTCGCTTTTAAGTGATTCTATAAGTTCCTGCTTTGTTCCGGATTCTTTTGAATTACATCCGATTATTAATAGTACAACAACGGCAAACATAAAATATTTTTTCATTGCGTCCTCCATTCTTAATTAAAACGGTTCAAATCTATTTTTTTGCCAATAAGTATTTTCTGCTTCATCTGCAATTTTGATTAGATCATCATAATGCTGTTTTTCCCAGCTGACCATTTTTTCGAAGAACGCTTTCAAGACTTTGTCATCAACTTGATCTGCCGATCTCTGATAGAATTCAAAAGCGTTCTTTTCTAAGAGTGTAGCTACAGATATAGCAGAGAACAACATTTGATTTGAGCCGATCCTTTTAATAAAGGTATCTGAAAAGATCATGTTTTCTGTATCTTTTGTGTCGATTGTCTTCAGTTCTTCTTCATTGGTTATAGTTTTATAATATCCTAATAGATAATTATAGTGTCTTTGCTCTTCTTCAACCATATTTTTAAAGAAATTTTTAACTTCCTCATCATTAGAATTTGCAAGAGCATTTTGATAAACACCTATGCTGTCCATTTCTCCCCGCATTGCATTTTTCAAAGCTGATAACATTTCATTCTTTTTCATTTTTTCTCCCTTCATTTAATTATAGATACGATATATTATCCACAAGTTGTCGATATTACTTTTGAGTCAAATTTATTTTCTCACTGCTTAAAAGACCTAAGCTGTTTCTTTAATTTATGGTTGACAATATCAGCTAAATCAGATGAGAAAATATAGCAAAGGAACAATAGATGAATAAGCTTGAAGAAGAATTAAAACTGCACATACAAATGAAGCTTGACGAAAGCAACAAAAGTTCTATCGAAAAAGCATAAATAGAGAATGCAGCAAGGTTGTATAATTTTATCTATGGTGTTGTGATCTGGTTTATTTCATTGTCCATTCTATCCTATTTGCAGAAAAGTTTTCACCTTATTATTTTAGTAATTATTCTTGTTATAGATATCCTGATAAATTTATTTGGAAAAATATCACAATCTTGATTTAGCGCTACTTCTTAAAATACGTCTGTCTGTAATTTATATGATCATAATTATTGTTTGTGCTGTCAGTGGTCAATAAGTTAAGTAATTGAATATTTATTGGAATTAAAATAATAGGGGAAAGCCGAAAAAGCTTTCCCCTATTTGCAAACAATTATGATTATGTGGCTTAAGGAGACGATGTTTTACTTCGTAAAGCCAACACTAAATGTTTGCGTTACATATTTTCAGTAATAAACACCACCACGGTTAACTATTTCAATAAGATCATTTTCCTAGTTGATGAATAGTTTTTAGAATTCATCTTATAGAAGTAAATTCCACTTGAAACAGCTTTGTTGTTATTATCTTTGCCATCCCATATGATCACATGAAAGTCTCTTTCAAGTTCTTCATTTACAAGGGTATTAACAAGCTGACCTCTCATATTGTAAATGCTAATTGAAACATGACCGGCTTCTTTTGTTGAGAAACTGATCGTTGTTGTCGGGTTGAATGGGTTAGGATAGTTGCCTGTAAGTTCTGTAATAAGCGGTAAGATATTTTCTGCTCCTGTTCCTGTGTACAGAAAGTTGATCTCTACAAGTTCAGATTCACCAGGGTCATCATAAATAGCTCTTACGCCTGCATCATAGTATTCACCATTAACAAGACCATAGAAATCATATTCTAATTCTGCGATATTGCTTACTACCTCTACTTGATCCAAATACACATTATAGCCAGTAAGATCGCGCATTTCTTCTGCTGGAACATCCCAAGTGAAGTGAGCATAATCTTCGATGCATTCTACTGCCAGATTTTGTGGTGGATTGAATATTGGGTTGTATGTAAAGGGAACCTCAATAATTACAGATTCTCCTGGATCATCATAAACTGCAGATACTCCAGCTAAATATTCCTGAGCTGGTATGAGATCAGAATAGATGTATTCGAATACATCTATGCCAACCGTGGCAAAAGGTGTATTCATGTCATCAAGATAAATATTGTAACCGCTAAGGTCTCTGGTTGTTACATCTGCAATAGTATGAGTAAAATCGTCGATGTAAAACAAGGGAGTATCTCCTGCAGGAGCGGCTGCAAAAATATCAATTGCACCAAGCTGGCATAATCCGGGAGTACCGGTAGATTGCAAACTCCATTGCCATGTATGTATGAATACGCCATCTACATAGAATTCAGCCAAGTCTGTATCGAGGTCTATTAATGTTTCAACTTCAAACCAGCTTCCTACAGGATGAGTGAAGGTAGCCGCATTAGTACCGCCAGCACTAAGAGTTCCCGAACCGGTGGAACCAAAGTAAGCCTCAAGAGCCCACTCGGTTCTTACTCTTCTCCACTCAGTAAATTCATGCAGAAGGTTGAAGTAACCACCGTAGGTTGGTTCGATATACATCATGAAGTTTACACTATATGAACCAGTTATGAGATCTCCAAACGGATGAATAATATCTGATGCTCCCGTGATCTCAATCGAATTACTCGGGCTGTTAGATTGTATATCTACTACATAACAATCATCAGATCCACCAGGAGAATTACCCCAGGTAAACCAGTCTGTTGATTGAGTACACAGGAAATCACCGGCAGCATATGAATCGAAATTATCAGAGAATATTACACCACCCGGTGCATCCCAAGTGAGAGCTCCTGTAGCAGGATCTACTTGGACATTTTCAGGAGGGCTTAATTCTTCTGAAGTATATCTGGCAATAATTCCCCCATTACCCATTGCGATCCCAAGATTACTATTGGCAAAATCCAATCCCCATAATCCAATAGAACATGGAATTGGTACTGAATTCCAAGTAAGACCACCATCTGTAGTATGAAATCCCTCATCAGCGATTGCCCAAACCTCATCTAAGCTTATTGCTGAAACTCTGTTGAAACCATCGGTAGTTCCAACTGGTTGTTGAGTCCATGTAGCTCCCCCATCTGATGTGTTTAGCATTGTGCCACTATTACCGGCTGCCCAGCCATTTTGGGAATCTACAAAAGAGATATCATATATTGTTTCAGTTGTTCCACTTGTTTGCTGCATCCATGTTGTACCACCATTATCTGTGTAAAGAATAGTGCCATCTACACCAACGACCCAGCCAATATCTTCAGAAACCATTTCAATACTTTTAAAATCTACAGTTACACCACTTGTTTGTTGATTCCAGATTGCTCCACCATCAGTAGTATGTAGAATATATCCATCTTTTGCAGCTGCAAAAACCTCTGTATTGCTGACTGCCTCGATTCCTATTACATCTTCATATATGCCGGTAAGTTGTTGTGTCCATGTTTCTCCTCCATCCACAGTAGCAAGAATAGGAGTCTGCCCAGCTTGATCATCACCGGCTGCCCAGCCATGAAGTAGATCAGGAGCGAATGTAATATCCCAGATCCAGTCATCAAAACCAGAATCTTTACCTTCCCAGGTCAATCCACCGTCATCAGAATGAATTATAAACCCTTTAGTTCCGCAGCCCCATACATTATTTTCATCTACAAAAACAGTTCGTCTTAATCCGGAAGATGTTCCTGCTCGTTGAGCTATCCAGTTCAATCCTCCATCAGTTGTTTTGTATACTACTCCACCAGAACCTACGATCCAGCCGGTAAGATCATTTACAAAGTGAGCTCCAAGGAGCCAGTCAAGAGCAAAACTCTGTTCAACCCAAGTTGCACCACCATCGGTTGTAGCTAATATTTCACCATCAATACCTACAGCCCAGAGGTGATTATTATCACCCATTCCAATTCCATAGAGATTTTCATCACCAGGATTTGTTTGTTCTACCCAGATCGTTCCACCATCAACGGTATGAAGTATTGAATGCTGCCCAGCTGCCCAGCCTTCATTAACATCATAAAAAATGATATCTTTCATAGAATCAGTAGTAGGATTTGTCTGTGTAGTCCATGTTGTGCCACCATCAGATGTGTGAATAATGTAATCGCTGGCAGAAACTGCCCAGCCATTAAGGTCATCAATAAAAAAGATCGAATAGATTTTACTGCTTATACCACTGGTTTGTGCAGTCCAATTTATGCCGCCATCAGAAGTATGAACGATAGTACCATAACTACCAGCTGCCCAACCATTAAGAGCATCAACGAAAATAATGGATTGCAAATTTGTAGTAGTAGTACTATTTTGGGAAGTCCAACTATTACCACCATCAGTAGTATGGAATATCAGTCCATCATTTCCTGCTACCCATCCTTCTAAATTATCAATAAAACTTACATCATAAAGTCTTTCTGTTGTATTAGTTTCTTGGTATTCCCACGTTGTTCCACCATCTTGTGTATGCATTACAAGACCTTCGCTTAAAACTGCCCATCCATCATCTCCAATAAATTGAATTTCGGAAATATACCCTCCTGCTACAAAGTCCCAATCTGCAAATAATGATAGTGAACAAAAGGTGAGCAGAATAAAACTTAAGATAAAAATTAATTTTTTCTTTTTCATTTCTTTCTCCTTGTTTTAAGAATAATATTTGTTCAACACAATAATTCGAATTAAAAATCATAAATCCGAATTTTTTCTTAGCGAAATTGATATTAATTTTATTTTGGAAATTTGGTTTTATACAAAGTTGTTTCTTCGTTCTTCTCCTATACGCCTTTCAGATAAAATTCTTCTTTCAAATTTAACAGGGATATCTTGCTTTCTTCTCTCAATTGTTCTCCTATTGATAATATTACGTTTAATCATTTAATTCTCCTTTTTTAATTTTATAAGAAGATTTTTTCTTGATCTTCTCTCATAATATTTTTTAAGTTGCTGAATAATAGGATTTAAAAATGAATTGTTATTTCTTGTATTATTCACTAAAATACTCATTTGAACAAGATTAAATAATTGATATTTTAAGTGAAGATTAATACTTTTGACAGTTTCAACAGTTCCATATTTTTTTAATTTGTTCATAGTACACCACAAAATTGATCTTTTTAATATAAATTTAGAATTTCATTTCTACTTAGAAAATTTCTTTTAAAAATCAATCACATAATACATGAAACAAATAAATATATTTGCTTTTACAAAGTCAATATTTTAACAATATTTTTTGCAAATATAATTTAAACGTTAAATAAATATATCTATTTTCATCGAGAAAAAAAATGCCCTGACGATAAAATCATCAAGGCAAATTCTACTATTTCATATACAAGAGAAGACTTCTCTTACAATGATGTTAGGGTAAAACCTATTATTTCAGTAAGATCATTTTCCTTGCAGAGGAATAGTTTTTAGAATTCATCTTATAGAAGTAAATTCCACTTGAAACAGCTTTGTTGTTATTATCTCTACCATTCCATGATGTAAAGTGAACACCTTCCTGCAAGCTCTCTGAGACCAGAGTTCTTACAAGCTGCCCGCGCGTGTTGTAAATTTTCAAGCTCACAAAACCATCTTCTTTGATACTGAAACTGATATTAGTATCAGGATTGAATGGATTAGGATAGTTCTTGCTCAGCTCATTTATGAATACTGGAACTACTTCCGGTTCAATTCCCGATGTAGGATCAAAAGCATTACCTGTTCTTTGGGGATTACGCTTGAAGTTTGCCCAACGAATTTGGCCAACAGGATTTTTGTAATCGATCAGATAGTATGAAGTTTGGTTTGCCACCAATATTTCAATATCATCATCATCATCAGCTAATCCTAAGGCAGGAGCTACTTTAATAGGATTTCCTAAATTTATTGGGAACATGAAGGTTTCATTGCCTGTGATATCTATTGAATGCAGGTTTCCCGCATCATCTCCAAACACAATATCAGGAGTTCCATTTGCGTCCATATCAACAATAACAGGAGTAGATTCAACTATTTCACCGATGCTTACAGGGAAATTTGGAAGATTATTCCCAGCTTGGTCTAAAAGATAAATATTACCTGGTTGATCTATAAAACAAATATCGCTAGTTCCATTATTATCGAAGTCTGTAGCTACCAATCCTGTACGAATTTGAGCACCTACATCCAAATCCCAGATAAGAGAACCGTCATTATCTATCACATAAACAACACCTAGTGTTGTGGCGATCATTACTTCGGGATCATTATCGGTATCTGCGTTAAATATACTAGGACCCTGAACTGAACCTAAACCGATATCGTAAGGCCAACCGGAAAGATTGGAACCCGTATTGGAAGAGATCGCATTTAGAGAACCTGTAACTGTTGTTACTATAACTTCAAGATTTCCATCACCATTCAAATCAGCCACAGCAGCAGAAGACATTACTGGAGCACTCAGAGAAGCCGGGAAATTAGCAAAGGAGGTGCCATCTGAGTTTATTATGTGAACCGCTCCGGTTGGGTATGTACAAACAATAACTTCCATTGTGCCATTATCATCAACGTCGGCAATTATCGGATTACTCTTTAAAATTCCACCCGCCACATAGTCAAAAAGAATATTCCCACCATTATCATAAGCGATCACATGACCGGCATCATTACCAATAACAATATCTTCAATGTTGTCACCATCTACAAAACCAACTGCAACAGCAACTGCGATATTAGAACCGGTATCAATAGGGAATGGGGCAACAGGTGTTCCATCTGCATTCATAACATGGATCATTCCTTCATAATCACCGAAGATTATTTCTCTTGAACCATCATCCTCAAGGTCTACAATAGCTCCGCTCGAGGTAGAAGCACTTCCTAAAACCAAAGGCCAACCAGCTTGAGCCAGGGTTAGTTCAACCATTAGTTCAAGTTCTGCCACGTAAGGCCAGGCAGCACTAGGATTAGCCGAAATGCTCATAGTAAAAGGAATGGAATAATCAGAGAGTCCGGGAGGTGTTTCAAAACTAAAAGGATCACCTGAATTCCAGCCGTTAGATCCTGAAGAAATATCTGCATAAATCATTTCATCATTTAGTATCGTTACTTCAGCAACTTCGCAACTGAGAGTAGCTGTAATATCTTCTGCATCAAGCCAGAATCCGTCATTTTCTATATTGATAGAAAGGTTTATAACTTCACCAGGATTTGGCACGCCATCACCATCACCAGTTTGTTCGGTTATTGCAATTTCTGCAATAGAGAGTTTTGGGATAAGATCGTACATTGCTCCTTTAAAAGAATTAACACGTCCGCTTCCTAACATGCCAACGTACACTGGATCATTAACATCTTCTATGTCATCGCATGTATATTCCAATCTGGTTTTTAACTCTGCAGGTGTTAAATCTGGATGTAAAGATTTTATAAGACCAGCAACACCGGCTGCAACTGGAGAAGCCATCGAAGTTCCATTAAAATATGCATAACCATTTCCACCTATTATTGTAGAGTATATATTTGATCCCGGTGCAGAAACATCAACCGTGGTTCCATAATTTGAAAAATTGGATTTCACATCACTATCCGGACCGGTAGAAGCAACACAAACTGCATTTGTAGCACTACCAGGATAATGTGGCACACCTCCGATATTCTGATTATCATTACCGGCAGCAGCAACAACAATAGAACCATGACTCATGGCATAATTTACGGCATTATTAGCGGTAGTTCCACTACCACCACCGCCCCAGCTACAATTAATGACATCAGCACCTGAATCTGCACAATAATAAATTCCAGAATAACCATTTTGGATATAAGGAGAGTATGTAAAATCGGGTGAATGGCGGGATGAGATTAACTTAACATTCATCATAGGACCAGTTACACCAAGGTTATTGTCTCCTACTGCACCAGCACATCCGGCTACATGAGTTCCATGGTCATTATCGACATATCCCTGATAAGATTGGTTATTATTATTATAGAAGTTCCAACCAATGCAATCGTCTACCTTTCCATTTCCATCATCATCTAAACCATTACCACCGGAAACAGTTCCATTTGTCCAGTTTATGGTCATGGAATTTCCGCCGGACGTAGAATTAAGCTCAGGTTCATTGATCCAGATATTATCCTGCAGGTCAGGATGGTTCCATTTGATACCGGAATCTACAATACCGATAATGACTTCATCACTTCCCGTTGTATAATCCCAGGCGGGTTCGCTTTGTATAAACTGATGATACCACTGCGAACTATAAGCAGTATCATTAGGGACATAATCAGTTTTATATATCGGATCAAACTCAGCATAGATAATATTTGGATCGGCAGAGAGTGCTTTCAAAGCCTCATCAATAGAATCATTATTTTTCAAAGTAATATAATAAATACATCTTGGGTATAATCCGTTATCGTTCCAATCAAGATCTTTAAGGGAAGTAATAGCTTGCTTCAGATCAACAAAAAGAAAATCTTCTGCAATTCTATCGAAACTTGCAATTCCTGTTTCAACAATACCATCACTAACTTCATGTTCCAAAATTCCTTCTCTGTTACCAATAGCATCCCATTCAAACCCAACAATTATTCTGTTAGGTTGAAAATTTCCCTCATTAAATGGAATTACCACATCGGCAAAAAGCGATGTTAATAATAACACAATTACAATAAATAAAAATAACTTTTTCATAACTACTCCTTATAATTAATTTTTTTATTTTTGAAATAAGTGAAAACAATATATCACCTATATTTCTAACAAACTGCATATAAAGGAATTATATGCTATTTATTTTGATTTTCAATAAAACAGAAACTCAATATATTTGTCAAGAAAAGCAAGAGTTCTATTTAAATAAATATCCACAAATATATATGCAAAAATTGTTCCGCAATATACAGAACTATATCAATAACAGTTTTGACTTTACAAATATCCATAATTATTAGATTGATCTCTTATGAAAAAGGTAGTAGAATGTAATTATGAATTATTAGATTGCGGTGAATTTGAGAAATTAGAACAAATCGGAGAAGTAATTATTTGCCGACCTGCATTACAGGCTACATGGAAGCGAAAACTTGATGATAATATCTGGCAACACTATCATGCTAAATTTGATCAAGCAAAAAATATATGGACTAATGTTCCAGATGGAAAATTGCCATATTTTGAATGTAACAATTTAACTCTTGAGCTAAGGTTATCTCCCAATAGACAGATAGGTATCTTCCCTGAGCAATTAATAAATTGGCAGTGGCTGAGAGAAGTGATCTCTCAAGCAAACCGACCTCTGAATATCTTAAATGGATTTGCTTATACGGGTGCATCTACCCTTATTTCATCTACAAAAGGGACTACTCTTACCCACATTGATGCTTCTTCAAGCAGTGTGAATTGGGCAAAACAGAACTGCCGATTATCTAATTTAGAAAATAATAATATCCGTTGGATCGTTGATGATATAATTACTTTTCTTTCTCGTGAGGTTAAACGTGGTTCTGTTTATGATGGGATAATCTTGGATCCACCTGCTTTTGGTCATGGGAAAAAAGGGGCTATTTGGAAGATAAGAAGAGATTTGCCAAAATTAATGAAATTAGTTGATAAACTTTTAAGTAACAATCCGGAATTTATAATTCTATCATGTCACGATAAAAATTATAAACAGCGTGAATTACAAGATGAGCTTACAAAATTACAAAGTTTAAAAAACGGAAAAATTGAAACAATAGACTTAAAAATTGAATCGGAAACCGGTAATGACCTAACTGCAGGGAAATGTGCCAGATGGAAAAAATAAAACGCCCCAACAAAAGGGCGTTTTATTTATACTGTAATGTAAAACTATTTATTTGATCAACAACATCTTTTTAGAAACTTCAGAAATTTCTGTTTTCATCTTCACAAAGTACATTCCACTAGAAGTAAAATTACCATTGTTATCTTTTCCATTCCAAACAAAGTTTGTGTTTTGCACAATTTCATTATTCACAAGTGTTTTAACAAGCTGTCCTTTTATATTAAATATCTCAACTGATACGGGCTGCTGAATATCATTCTCATTTATTGAAAGAGCAATATTAGTAGTTGGATTAAATGGATTTGGATAAACAGAGATAGAGTTAACAGCAACTACATTAACTGTGTTGTCTTCAGAATCTGTTGGTTCCAATTCGTAAGGAGTTGGACCCCCATAAGCACCCATATCGTTTCTTGATCCATCAAGATCGTTGTACATTGCATCAGGATTACCGGCATTTATGCAAGGTGAACCAGCCTGCAGCCACCAAGATGCAGAAAGTCCATTATAGTCTGTTCCATCTCCTGCTGTTGGTGCCACGAAGAGTGGATCTTCATCAATATTACCCTCACCTGCAAATCCACCCGTTACACAACTATATGTAATTTCAGGAGTACTTAGATAATATATCACACCATTATCTATAATGATTGAGTTAGTAATAACCGGAACTGAATTCAACAAGAACATCAGATATGAGGTTGAATTAGTCGATTCATTATTGGCAATGGTATTATTAGTAATTATTGCATTAGAATTATTCGATAAGTTGAATGCACCCCATTGTCCCGTATTATTCACGATCACATTATTTGTGATCTCAGGAGAAGATGTATTACAGATTATGCCACCCGTATTACCTGAATTTGTATTATTGGCAATAATACTTTGTGAGATCAAAACATTGTCAGACCCGATAATCTCTATTGCAGAGCTGTTATTATCAAATATCCTACAGCCGATAATATCTACTTTAGAGTCGCCCTCAATCTTGATCGCAGAAACAGCAGTATTAGAAATCTCACAGTTAGAAAGAAGATTGTCTTCTTGAGTATTAAAAAATCTTATACCATTCCAAGAAGTATCTGAAGTGAAAACAATTGGTTCACCTCTTGCCGAAGAAGCATCGGCCAATAGAAGCCCATTTATTGTAAATTGAACATCACTATCAAACTGTAATACAACATCTTCATTGATAACTAATTCTTCACCTTCTGCAATTTCAATATCACCGGATATTATATAAGGACTATAGTTAGTTACCCAATTACCAGAAAGAGCACCAGAGACATTTGAACCATCTGTTACGGTTATATAATCTTCAATAGTAATTTCAGCGAATTCTCCATCAACCTCAATTCTAAGAGTAACATCAAATACTCCAGGCTCTGTATAGAAATGGAAAGGATTTTCTTCTGTGCTGTCAAAAATTCCATCACCATCAAAGTCCCATTCCCAGCTTTCGATTCCTGTTTGTGGAAACGATGTACTTGTAAATTGAACACCAAGATGAGCAGGACCTTCTGTTATGTTAGTACTAAACATAGGAAGTACCCCGGTAAACATAGTTGAAATCCCTTGTAGGACTACATGATTAGTCCCAAGTGTTTGAACTAATACAATTCCTTTCAAATTTATTAAATCCCAACTCGGATCCATTGGAAAAGAAAATTCATAACTACCTGTTTGACCAACAGAAGTTAAATCAAAAACTGTAGATTGATCATAGGCAACAGCAGTACTGAACCAAACTTCATCAAAATTGTAGGTTAGTATATAAATAACCTTATTATTTGTTGTTGTGATATTGTTTGTTACTTCAATATCCGCAGTAAGGACTAGCTCATTCTGTCCTGAAACCATCATAGAGAGCTCCATAGATAGTGGACTATCATTATTTACAATTGAGTTATATTGCGGTTGATAATTCATGGGGTTGTTGGGGTAACCTCCAACAATAGGTATTGTTCCTCCAAATTGGGCATGAGGGACACCGCCAACATTGTACAAACTGCCCCGTGTACTATAACCAGGGCTTGGATTTGGACCTCCGCTTTCCCATAATATAGGTATTAAGTAATCATTACTATTATTCAAATTAAGCAGCCCTTCCAGGGCTGATGGACAATATTGTCAGCCACTATAAGAGGCAAAAACTTCTCCAACTACCTCAATTTGAGTAGCATACACGAACAAAACGGACATTAGCATAACTATTAATAATAAAATCTTTTTCATTTTACATCCTCCTTTTTAAGGCGCACTTATATATTTTTTAGAGACTATATTTCAAGCAAGTTTTATTCCTACTTTAACAGAATCATTTTCTTTGAAACTTATAAGGTAGTTTCAATTTTAACCAAGTACATTAAACTAGACATAGAATCGCCATTATTCTTGTTTTTCATTATATACAGATTTACTTTTTTTATTGACTCATGAAATTGATTATTACATTTAGCAAAATATGAAAAATTTTAATTTATCTATTGATGTTGGTGGAACATATACACGTCTTCGAGTAGAAATAATTGAGAACAAAAAGGTTGATTTCTTGTCTCGAGAATACATAAAGAAAATCAATTCTAAAGAAAAATTAAGAAATTTCATAAAGTTTTCTCTAAATGATATTGATCCCTGCATTAAACCAACACATTGTGTTATCGGTTTTGCCGGAGCACTAATAGATAATTGTAAAGTAGAGATCACAAATTGGAAGGATAACCCTACGATAATTATGGAAGATATGATCAAATGGGGATTGCCGGAAAATAATATGATCATGGTAAATGATATGGAACTGGCAGGATACGGAATTCTAGACATGGAAGAGAAAGCTGAGATGAATTCGGATAAATGTAAAATTCTTTTTAAACCGGATTTTAATGTCAAGAATCGTATAGATAACAAACTTGTAATTGCACCCGGTACCGGATTTGGAACAGCAAGTATTATCCAGTTTACTGCGCATTCCGGTGAAAAGGTAAAAGATGTGTTATCTTCTGAGATCCAGCATATTCAAGTTCCACCGTTAGATAACAGACACGCAAAAATAATTGATATTATTCTTTCAAGCAAACCAGAAAGAAGTTTTTTAAATTTTGAAGATTTTGTTTCAGGAAAGGGATTATGTGAAACCTATGAAGCAATATTAAAATTGGATGGAATAAAACAAAAAGAAAAAGATGCTCAACAAATTGCTGAAACTGCGGTAAAGGGAAGCGATAAATCTACCATCGAAGCACTCAATATTTTTTACAGATGTGTAGGCAGAATTATTCAAGCAATGGCGTTGACAATACAGCCTTATGGTGGAATTTATCTTTGCGGAGCTTCCACCATAAATAATAATAAATTCATTCACCAAAGTGGCTTAATGAAAGAATTTCACAATTGCCTGATCCGTCAGCAACTTCTATTGCAATTTCCGGTTTATATAATTACAAAACCGGATATAAATATTACAGGCGGATTGTGGGCTTGCAGGAATATAATATAAATGCAATACGATAATGTAAAAGATAAATTTGCTTCGGCAATAGATAAATTTCCGGTTTTTAGGAAGTTGTTTTATCTATTGTTAGATATGCTTCTGCTGCGTCAGTGGTATGTAAAACGAGAGATCAAAAAGTATTTTCCAACAGGAAAACTACTGCAGTTTTATGATGCCGGTGCAGGATTTGGACAGTATTCTTATTTTATTCTGAAGCATTTCAAAAAAGCAAAAGTTCACGCAATCGATCTTAAAACAGATTATATGGATTCATTTGCAGATTATGTTAAAAAAATTGGCTGGCAAAATTTAACAATTCAGCAGGCAGATCTAACAAAATACACACCAAAAGAAAAATTTGATCTGATCATCGCAATTGACATTCTGGAACACATTGAAGACGATGAGCAGGTTTTACAGAATTTCAGAAAAGTGCTGACACAAGGTGGGAAGTTGATAATTTCATCTCCCAGCAATTTTGATGAATCTGCCAAATTCACAGCAGAACATGTACGTGCTGGTTACAGCAAAGAAGATATCTGTTCTAAACTGGAGAGAGCAGGTTTTAGCGTTAGATCATTTCAATATTCTTATGGAAAATTTGGGCATATTTATTGGAAATTGGCACTTAAGATTCCTCTTTCATTGATCTCAAAATCTAAGATATTAGCGATCTTCCTTCCAATTTATTATATCCTCCTCTACCCCATTGCCTTTGGTTTTATGTTATTAGATTATTATAATAAAAATGAAATTGGAACCGGTGTGATAGTAGTTGCGGAGTAAGGGCTTGCCACGGCAAACCCTTACCGACAGTATTTCACATCAATTTATAAAATGTTAACTCATTTTTCAATAATTTCAGTGCCACATTGTATTTTACCCGAAAGCTCATCTCCCGTAACAAATTCACCATTATCATCAATATAAGATAAAAATTCCCAGCGGACAATACAGAAATATTTATCGTTTCTGATCAAATAGTTTGTTGAGCTGGGACCATCAGCACAGAATTTAATATCTGCTCTCCAGCCGACATTGTACCAATAACTATTTTCATAAGGATAGAACATTGACATCGGACTCACATCTTTATCGAGCAGTGACCATTTTGTTTCAAATACTATCTCGTAGCCGTTGTAAGTTTTATTATCAAATTCAAAAGTTGCTGTAGTAACTTCATTTTTAATATGCTCAAGAGAATCGAGAGCTTGATAGAATTTGATAAATACGGTATCCTGAAAATCTTCAGCAGATGCAATTACAGCTATAAACAAGAAATAGATAATAATCCATTTTTTCTTTTTCATAATATTCTCGATGTTTTGTTTTGCTCATTGAACACACAATATTTAAAACATATCAAAAGAATTCATAGAATCAAATTTTCTGTCAAATAATTTGTACTTTTTCAGCGTTCACATTCCAACTTAAAATTGACAAAGAAAAGATTGTTAATTTTTTTGTTATAGTTAAATAATAAATATAAATCAGGAGTAATAATGAAATACAAATTAATATTAATATTTATGCTAATAACTGTTCTGTTAACTGGGAATTCAATTTTTTCATTCGATGGAATGCCGCTTGAATATTATGGAAATGATGTTTATGGAGTTGGAATGGGTGAAACGGGATCTGCCGATCTTTTCCGTATAAATCCCAATTTTCATAATCCATCTTTAGCTGCAACAACGAATAATGTATTATTCTCAACAGCAGTATCACTCGGGTATATGTGGTACAAAGATTCTGATAATAATGAATTCCGTGATGATGGTATTTATATGCCGTATTTCACGATGGCAATTCCCATAAAAAACCATAGATTTGCTTTCAGCTTTAATTCTATCGCATCCGGAAATATTGAGAATGCGAAAGAGCTTGAATTCGAAAGTTTTAGTGATACATTGCAATATTCCGAAGTTAACAGATTAAGTACTTCATTGTACAAAGCAGATATGGTGTATGCATATAAAAGCTCCATTGTTAATATTGGTGTTGCCATGAATTATTATCTTGGTCACCGTATCCGATATTGGGAAATAGGTTTTGAAGATAATGATTATACAGATGCAAAATATGAAATTGAAAAGATTTATAAAAACCCGGGATTTACGGTTGGGCTTTCTAAAAAGATCGGAAAAGTTTCCTTGGGTGCTGCCTATTCTTCCCACGTAAAAATGGAAGGAGATGTAACCTATAAATATGGTCATACACCCTATGCAGATACATTAAGTTTGGAAGATGATTTTCTTTTTGAAGTTCCAGCACAGGTCTCAGGAGGAATAACCTGGAAATTTATGGAAAAATACAAAGCTTCTTTAGATGGCTATTATCAAATTTGGCAAGATACTGAAGATTACAACAACAACACATTAAAACTTGGTTTGGGGGTTGCCTATGATCCTCTTAGCGGTTATGGCTCATGGTTTGAAAATATCCCGTTAAGGTTTGGAGGTTATTACCGAGAACTTCCATTCAATGTGAATAACGAAAAAATAATAGAAAAAGCAGTTACTTTTGGCTCTTCAATTCCTCTAAAATCACCCAATAAAAAAATTGAATTTGCAGTTTCATACATAACTCGCGGAGATGTGGATAAACATGGACTTAGTGATGAATCTTTGATGTTCTCATTTGGAATTACCGGCTTTGATATTTTTAAGAAACGTTACAAAAGAATTGAACATCGTGAAATTCCAAAAGCTGATGAGGACAGGTAAAAACTTAATGAAATTCAGGTGGAGCTACAGACATTCTGATAAAGACACAATTTTTGATCAGATAAGAGAAAATCGGAAAATAGGCGATTCCTTTATCCATTCATCTATTGATGATATACCAGATATTTCTCTACTCAAAGATATTGATATTGCTGCTGATAGAATCATTAATGCCGTTCAACAAAAAGAGAAGATCATAATTTATGGGCACGACGATGTTGATGGTATCACGGCGACATACATTTTATATGATTTTTTAGAGAAACTTGGTTCACAAAATCATTTTTATTATATTCCAAATAGATTGATAGACGATCATGGAATACAACAGAATTTTATTGATAAAGTAAAAGAAGAAAAATTCAATTTAGTGATTACTGTAGATGGTGGTATCTCGTGCAAGAATGCAATTATTGAGATAATGGAAAACGGCTGCGATGTTATTGTTACTGATCACCATATTGTCTTGGAAAATCTTCTGCCGCCTGCCCTGGCAATTATTAATCCAAAACAGAAAGATTGCAAATTCCCATTTGATATGATAGCCGGTGTTGGGGTAGCATATTTCCTGATAAAAAGGATTTCTGAAATAACCGGAATAACTGACGATAGAAATTATCTTTTCTGGGTGGCGGTCGGCAGCATATCAGATAAAGTTCCCCTGTTGGATGTCAACAGAATATTTGTGAAGGAAGTATTGGATACATGGAGTACTTTCGATGATAACACACTTTACAAACTAAGCCCTTATTTGGAACCGGGGATTAACTATTCTCAGAGAATGAATAACATCCATTACATCATTAAATTACTATCTAACGGTAGGGGTAAAAAAGGTAAACATAAGAGCATGAAATTGCTTGTAACTCATAATAAAGAAAAAGATGTCATCGTTGCTGAAATGCAGAACCAACAAAAAAATCATGAGGTTAAACTCGACAATATTCGTCGCTATATTCGAACTAAAATTCCACATATATTTGGGAATTCTTATGTGTTTAGAGATCTGGATCATCAAATTCCATTTGAACTTTTGGGCTATTCCGCTTCTTTTATTACAAAAAAACATAAAGTTCCAGTAGTTTTCATAAAGAATAAAAACGGAATAGCTGTTGGAGAAGCACGAGGAACTGATGGCTTTAATCTGGTTGATGCTTTTACTTATAGCCGTGAACATCTTATCCAGTATGGAGGTCATGCAAAAGCTGCCGGATTTACAATTAGAAGTAGTGAAATAGATAAATTTATTAAAAAGTTTGAAGAGTATATTAACTTAAAACATTTAGTTATTGAGGAGAATAAGAGAATAGATATTGATGCTGTTATCAGTAGCAGAGAACTAGATAAATTCAACGAATATATTCAAATGGATTATAACCTTTTACAACCGTTTGGTCAAGGAAACCCGGAACCGAAATTTCTCCTTTTAGATTATCTCCCTCAGCGAGATGTGCAACGAATGCAATTTAAAAAGTTGGAGAATAAGATAGAATCTGAAGTGTCTTATAACGTTGTGTTCACTTTTAGAGATTCATCTTTTAAATTTATAGATTACCGAGAAAAAATATATATGTTATAAACGGAGAAATATTTTTATGAAAGTGATACATGAATTATGTGATATTTGCGGAACCTGTGTTGCAGTGTGTCCTGTTGATGCTATTACCATAACAGAATTTACGGTTGAAATCGATAATGATATATGTACAAACTGTTTGAATTGTTTGAAAGTATGCCCTGCAAAAGCTATCGAGGAAGGTGAATAATGGTAAAAGATAGATATGATATTGTCGTGATCGGAGCCGGACCGGCAGGGAGTGTTGCAGCCAGATTTGCAGCCGAGAATGGTGCTTCTGTTCTTATGTTGGAACGTGATAGAGAACCGGGGATTCCCGTGCGTTGTGCAGAAGGTGTTTCCCATAACGGCATTGTTCCATTTATTGATATCGATAAGCGTTGGATCGCATCACAAATAGATATTGCAAAACTTACTTCTCCAAATGGTGAAAGTGCATTCATGCATAACAATGGAACTGGCTATGTTCTGGAGAGAAGAATATTTGATACTGCACTTTGTGAACTTGCAGCAAAACATGGAGCAAGATTAATTACAAAAGCAAATGCACTTGACCTGATAAAAGAAAACGATAAGATCACCGGAGTAAAATACCGCTATATGGGAAAAACCCGGGAAGTTAAATGTGATTTAGTCATCGCAGCCGACGGTACAGAATCTCGTGTGGGAAGATGGGCAGGAATAAATACAACCGTAGCCCTTAGGGATATTGATACTTGTGTGCAATACACACTTGCCGGTCTTGATCTAAAAAAAGATACATGCGAATTCTATTTTGGAAATAAAGTCTCTCCCGGAGGATATGTCTGGATATTCCCAAAATCCGATAGTACTGCAAATGTAGGTATTGGAATTGCAGGACATCTTTCGCATGAAAAAGGACCCAAAGAATACTTAGATGAATTTGTAGCCGGGAGATTCCCCGATGCAACAATTACTTATACCATGTATGGTGGAGTACCAACTGCAGCTACCCTGAAAGAAATTGTTAAAGATAATTTTATGATAGTTGGGGATGCTGCACGACAGGTAAACCCGATAACAGGTGGTGGAATTGTACAGGGAATGATAGCTGGAAATATTGCCGGAAAGGTTGCTGCTGAAGCTGTTAAAAAGGGACAATTCGATGCAAAATTCTTAAAGAAATATCGCAAGGAATGGGATAAAACACTGGGCAATACCCAAAAAGTTATGCACTCAATGAAAGAGAAATTCCTCTTTATGACCGATGAAAGATTCGATAATTTAGTGGGATTCTGTAAGAAAATACCTTCAGACAAATTCAGCTTAAAAGCATTATTTACAGAAGCTGTAAAAGGAGATCCTAAGCTGATGCTGGATGTTGCAAAATCATTTGTTGTGAGTAAAATAAAACTGAAATGACCGAAAAACAGAAGAAGGAGCTATTTCGAAAATCATTCCATGTAAGTTCGATATTGCTGCCCCTTTCTTATTACTTCATTTTCCAAAATCGAAAAGTAATGTTTTTGGTTCTTGTCCCTCTAACCGCTATTGCGTTGATAATTGATATAGCACGACTTGAACACAAAACATTTAAGCGTATATTTTATAATTTAGTTGGACTTTTACTAAGAAAACACGAGATTCACAATTTTACCGGTGCAACATATTTAATGATATCCGCAGTATTATGTATTGGCTTTTTTCCTAAGGAAATTGCTGTTGTTTCTCTTGCTTTTCTGGCAATTGGAGATACCCTGGCTGCTCTTGTGGGAATACCGCTTGGTAAAAGAAAAATATTAAATACTGATAAAAGTTTGGAAGGAAGTTTAGCCTGTTTTACGGGATGTTTTATTTTCGGACTTCTCTTCTTGCATCCGGCAGTTGCCCTAATAGGTGCTTTTACGGCAACAATTGCAGAATTTTCATGGATTCCATTAGATGATAATATAAAGATTCCAATTGCTTCCGGATTGGTTATGAGTTTTGTGAATATGTTCTTTTAAGTGGAATTGTTATAAAGAAAACATGAGGATAAAAAAATGAAATTATCATTTGTGATACCAGTTTTTAATGAACAAGAAAGTTTGAACCAATTGTATTCTGAAATCATAGAAAATATTAAAGAATATGAATATGAAATAATATTTGTTGATGATGGCAGTACTGATGACAGCTACAATATTTTACAGAAATTAGCATCGGAAGATAAGAATGTTAAACTTATAAAATTCAGGAAGAATTTTGGGAAATCTGCCGGTTTGAATGTAGGATTTAAAGCAGCAAAAGGTGACGTTGTTTTCACGATGGATGCAGATCTTCAAGACGACCCTAAAGAGATAGAACAATTCATAAAAAAACTGGACGAAGGATATGATATGGTTACAGGTTGGAAAGTGAAACGTCGTGATCCGATCTCAAAAACATGGCCTTCCAAACTTTATAATAAAGTAACATCCAACACTTTTAAATTAAAACTACACGACTATAATTGTGGATATAAAGCATATAAAAAAGAGGTGGTAGATGAACTGGATATTTATGGCGAAATGCACCGTTACATTCCGGCACTGGCGAATTCTTTAGGATTTAAAATTGCCGAGATCCCGGTTCATCACCGCAAAAGAGAATTCGGAAAAACCAAGTATGGTTCGGAACGATATTTACGTGGATTTCTGGACCTCATTACCGTAAAACTGGTAACCGGATATATTCATAGTCCACTCTATTTATTTGGCAGAATCGGTTTCGGATTTAGCTTTGTTGGTTTCATTATCGCCCTTTATCTTTCCATAATGAAATTGGGTTTTGGCATTCCATTGTATAATCGTCCACTTTTGTATTTGGGAACTCTTTTAATGATAATCGGGTTGCAATTCTTCTCGATTGGACTTCTGGGAGAATTAATTATCAATCGCAATAGAGATGGGAACAGGAAGAAAAATATTTCGATATCTGAGAAGATAAATTTATAATCAATTTTAGAGGGAAAACATGAAAAGTTATTTAAGTGAATTTGTAGAAATAATGAAAGAAGAAGGATTGGAAGATTTGGTGATCCAGTCGTTTTCAAATTCCTATTATAAAATTCTTGAAGGTGCAACCGGAACACTCTCAGAAGCAGAGATCGAGCCGCCTGCAAAAGAAAATCTAATAAATTATAATGAACTGGAATTCTCTTCCTCTTCCCCATTAGAAAAACTTGTTGTGATAAAATTAAATGGTGGACTTGGGACCAGCATGGGACTCAAAAAAGCAAAAACACTTCTTAAAATTAAGGGAGAAAATAATTTCCTGGATGTTATTGTTCAACAGATATTACATTTACGGAAAGAATCTAAAAAAGATATTCCATTGATTTTAATGCACAGTTTTAATACTCAAAAAGATTCACTTTCCTATTTAGAAAAATACAGCAACCTGGCTCTTCCTCATATTCCACTCGATTTTGTGCAGAATAAATTTCCTAAGATTAAGTTAAGTGATCTTTCACCGTTGAATAATGAAAATGATAATCTTAATTGGAACCCTCCCGGACATGGTGAGATATACACAGCTCTTGCTATTTCCGGTGTTTTGGATAAACTGATCACACAGGGATTTGAATATGCATTTATTTCCAATTCTGATAATCTGGGTGCGGTAATTGATGAAAAAATATTAGCCCATTTTGCTGAAGAAAATATTCCTTTCATGATGGAAGTTTGTAAAAGAACTGAAATGGATAAGAAGGGAGGGCATCTGGCGCAGACAAAAAAAGGACAGCTTATGCTGAGAGAAACAGCACAATGTCCGGATGATGAAGTTGCAATTTTTCAGGATATTAATAGATATTCTTACTTTAATACGAACAATCTTTGGGTAAATCTTAAAGCATTAAAACAACGTTTGTATGAAACCAGATATCTGCTTCCACTCACAATGATTTTGAATAAAAAAGAAGTTGATGGTGAAAAAGTTTACCAGGTGGAATCCGCCATGGGAGCCGCAATAAGTGTATTTAAAAACTCTCGTGCTATAATTGTTGATCGTGATAGATTCGCACCGGTAAAAACAACAAATGATATGTTGGCGATTTTAAGTGATGCTTATGAACTCACATCTGATTATAAGTTAAAATTAGTTAATGAATATAGCAAAGCTCCACATATCGAATTGAAAGATGAATTTTATAAAAATATTAATGATTTTGAAAAACGATTTGCAAATGGGATCCCTTCTTTGAAGAAATGCAAAAGCCTTGAAATTTCAGGTGATGTTTACTTTGGAAAGAACGTTGATATAATTGGTGATGTAAAGATAACTAAAGATAGAAAACTGGAAAATTGTACTTTACATGATGAGAAAGTTAAGTAGGATTACATGTTAAAAAAGGTTGATGTAATTCTTCCAATTTTATCATGTATGCTTATTATCTTCATTTATATTCTAAAAATTGAAAATAGTAGATTTATTTTGGGAAGCATTTTGATTATTTATGGCTCATGGGGTATTTTCCGAAAAAGGATTTATATTAAATTAGAAGCATTCGAAGGTCTTTACGCAATCATATTTTCAATTTTATATATAATAGCAGGACTTGTTTCAATAATTACCAAACTTAAAGACTTTTATTGATAAGCGTTAGAACTAATTCTAACTATTCAATAGATTATCAAAGTCGTTTTCAATTTCGCTGTAAGAGTCTTCCAGTATTTTTTTTAATGTGGCTTTTTGTATTTGTCTAACCCGCTCCCGAGATAATCCAAGCTCTTCACCTATCTGTGCAAAATTCTTTGATCTTCCACCTTCCAGACCAAAATATTGCTTTATAATATAGGCTTCACGAGTCCCAAGAGCATTAATTGATCTATCGATACTTTCTTCCACTTTCTCACGATAGTACAATGTTTTTGGATCGACTCCACTCCTATCAGTCAGCAATTCACTAAGTGCTACGTTACTGTGATTTCTAGAAAAATCAGCATTATCAATTGAGAGCGTATTCTTAGTTTGACCGCTTACTTTTTTTATAGCATTTTCATCCAGATTTGTGATCTCAGAGATCTCTTTGATTGTTGCTTTGTGTCCTGTTTCGCTGAAAACTTTATCTTTGGCATATTTAATTTTATTAGCTTGCGTTGCTTTCCCAAGCGGCATTCTAATGACCGAAGTTTTCTCTGCGAGCGCAAAAAGAATTTTCTGTCGAATCCACCAAACTGCATAAGAAATAAGTTTATTATGCAATTTTGGATCGAATTTATCAATCGCTTTAATAAGCCCCATATTTCCTTCACTGATAAGTTCAGAAAGAGTTAATCCGCGATTTTGATATTTTGCTGCAATTTTAACCACAAATTTAAGGTTGGAAGTAACAAGTTTTTCGATTGCTGCTTTATTACCTTTTTGAGCTTTAATCGCTAATGCGTGCTCTTCTTCTCTGCTCAATGGTTCGATCTCTGCTATCTGATTAAGATAACTCTGCAACGCCTTATCATTAAATACGTTTTCTGCCATTAACTATTCCTTTCCTTTTGACTAGATTAACATGATCTACAGGAATATGTCTAAACAAATTTCTTTTTTATCAACTTCTTCAATTTTCATCTTGCCAATCCTGTAAATCCTGTCTAATTCTTTTCTGACGGGATTAACAAGATTAACGGGATAATGTCTTTTTCCCTTCTTTTTTGTCTTTTCAGTTTTTATCCTGTCAATCCTGTTTATCCTGTCCATTCTTTTCAAACCTGGAATTCACGAATATGATCATAAATAAAATCAAGAAGTTCATCATTGTTCATATTAAGTTTTTTTGCGAGAGAGAAAACGATTTTTACGCCGGAAAGATTCATTCCAAGTTCAAGCGTTAATGTAATGATCGTGGTAACTTTTGTAACATCGTCCCTTGTAAAAAGTCTTGTATTATGATCTGATCTGATAGGTTTTAATAACCCTTTCCGTTCATACATCCTAATAGTTTGATCATGGACCCCAAGCTGCTTTGCAACTTCTCCGATCTTAAGCAATTTATTTTTATCTACCATAATTTCCTAATATAATCTATAATTCGGGCAATACTTTACGCGGATTGATAGCTTTCCCTTTTATCCGGTATTCAAAATGAAGATGCGGACCACTCGCTGTCCCCGTTTGCCCCACCGTAGCAATTGGCTGTCCTTTATTTACCATCTCTCCCAACCTGACAAGATTCGTTTCATTATGTGCATAAACAGTCATGGCATTATCATCATGCTCAAGTATTATTACGTTCCCATAACCATGCTGAGTACCTGAATAAACAACTTTACCTTTAAGAGCTGCATGGATGGGATTTCCTTTGTCGGCAGAGATATCAATTCCTTTATGAGGTCTGCCGTTACGTAAACCAAATTCTGAAGTTACTGTTCCATTTAAAGGTAAGGTTAGTTTGGTTTTTGGTTTTGTGATAGTAGGATGTGTAGGGATTGGCTTTCCTGTTTTTGTCGTTTTTGGTTTTGCTTCTTTTCCTGTTGGTTTGGAAGCTTCTACCGGTCTTGTTTTTCCTGCTATTAACATGATCTTTCTACCTGGTTTAAGTTTGTAAGTATTCAAATTATTGTAATCAAGAATATCAAAAACACTTAATCCATACATTTTAGCAATGCGGTGAATTGATTCTTTTGTTTTAACCAAGTGATAACCTTTTTTGGGGATTTTACGCTGGGTTACAAATTCCTGCTTTTTAGTCGGATGTGGATAAAGGAATATTTTTTGCCCAATAAATATGTGATCTGAAGTCATATTATTAAAGAGTTTAATTTTCTCGATAGAAAGTGAGTATTGTCTGGCAATGGATTGCAGTGTCTCACCCCTTTTTACAATATGATAGTCACCAGAAGGTGTAATATAAAGCGGATTACTGGATAGTGCAAGCATAGTAGAAAACAGTGTGATTAATACGAAACATAATGTAATTTGCAACTTCCATTTTTTAGTTTTCATTCTATCTAATTTCCAAATTAATATTTGATACTAAAACCTGAGTACTCTTCACCAATAATGATCTTGGATGTTTGTATTTCATCAACTCTTGCCATGGAAGGTCCTTCCTTCAGCATAGTTATAAAAATATTCATGGTATTTTCCTCTCCGATGGCAATAACTTTCACACTTCCATTTACCATGTTCTTTGCATATCCTTTTATATTGAGTTCTTTTGCTCTGTGCAAAACAAATGCACGATAGCATACACCCTGAACTCTACCCGAAACTATTATTTCTAAATTTTTCATAGTATACCTAATTAATACGAAAACACTCTATAAATATGAGTGAGTCCATGTCAAATAATTTAATTAAATAGAAAAAAGTTTGATTGCATTTCTGTATCTATTTTGCACTTGACATCCCTAATATACTTTAGAAATCTACCAAAAAGGAAATTTTATGAATAAAGAAATTTTTAGAAAATATTTAGAGAAACATTTACCCCAAAAAGCTGATGAATTGATGATCTCATTTGAAAGATTTCTAGAAGCTTTATGGGAGGAGAATTCTAAAGTTAATCTTATTTCGCGAAAAACACCTAAAGAAGAATACTGGACTCGGCACTTTTTAGATTCTCTTCTTCCAATAGAAATGACAGACCTTTCCAACAAAAAAATACTGGATTTTGGAACAGGTGGCGGATTGCCCGGAATACCCTTGAATCTTGTTTACCCAAGCTCAGAAATATATCTGCTGGATTCTACACATAAAAAGATCAATGCAGTAAAAGATATAATTAAAATACTTGACTTGCCATCGTGTTTCACGATTGTTTCACGGTTAGAAGATTTAGAGAGTAGTTGGTTTGGATTTTTTGATATTATAGTGTGCAGGTCAGTGAAAATATTGCCGAAATATAAAAGCATTTTATTTAAGTTGATAAAAAATAATGGGAAGATAATTTTATATAAAAGCAAACTGATGGATGATATTGGGCAATTTAAAAAGTATCTGATCCATGATGTTTCACATCCTGCAATTGGTGAGCGAAAAATAATTGTAATTGAAATGTAGCTATAAATAAATAGGCAGAGAATACGATCTCGGCTGAATATTCTGGAGAAAACATGGGAAAAATTATCGCAATTGTAAATCAGAAAGGCGGCGTTGGAAAAACAACTTCTGCGGTCAATATTGCCTCTGCCCTTGCAATTTATGAGAAGAAGACACTGTTAATAGATTTTGATCCTCAAGGTAATTCATCCAGCGGAATAGGTGTGGATGGAAATAGTCCTAATATTTACGAAGCACTTATAGGTGAAGTTAAAATGAGCGAAGTAATAAAGAAATCTCCGATATTAGACAAACTGGATATTGTTCCATCCAATGTAGATCTGAGCGGTGCGGAAATTGAATTGGTAAAAGAATATTCGCGTGAATTCAAACTGAAAGAAGCATTAGAACCTATCAAAAATGATTATGATTATATTATTGTCGACTGCCCCCCGTCGTTAGGTTTGCTTACCGTAAATACACTTACTGCCTGTACAGACGTACTTATTCCAATTCAGTGTGAATATTATGCACTTGAGGGCGTGAGTCAGCTTCTTAATACAATTAGATTAATCAAAAAAGGGCTTAATCCAGATTTGAATATTATGGGAATTCTGCTCACAATGTATGATAGAAGACTCAACCTTTCTCTTCAGGTAGCAAAGGAAGTGAGACGCTATTTTCAGGAACAGGCATTCAGTACTATAATTCATCGAAGTGTGAAATTGAGTGAAGCACCCAGTTTTGGGAAGTCAATATTCCATTACGATATTAAATCGTCAGGTGCAAAAAGCTATTTGCAATTAGCAAAGGAAGTGATGGCAAGATGACAAAATTAGGAAAAGGATTAGAAGCACTAATAAGTTCAGTTCCGGAATCTACAGATGTTTCAACCGGAATAACAACGATAAAAACGGATAAAATAAAACCCAATAGATTCCAACCAAGAAAGTTATTTAATTCTGAGAAATTACAGGAATTGGCGAATTCACTGAAAGAGAACGGGATAATTCAGCCCATCATTGTAACCACAAAAGATGAAGGCGAGTATGAGCTTATTGCCGGAGAGCGCAGATTAGAAGCTTCCAAATTGGCGGGATTCAGTGAAATACCTGTTATTATTCGCAGTGTATCACCCAAAGAACAATTACAATTTGCGATAATTGAGAATGTGCAGAGAGAGGATCTTACAGCTATTGAAGAAGCAAATGCATATCAGCAATTAAATGAAGAATTCAAACTTACTCACGCACAAATATCTGAAATCGTAGGTAAGGATAGAGCAACAATAACCAATTTTATCAGGCTGCTGAAGTTAAGCGAGAATGTGCAACAGATGATACTGAACGATCAAATATCATCTGGTCATGCCAGGGCAATATTACAAGTAAATGAAGAACTTCGTGATGAATTTTCACGGTTTATCTTAAAGAATAAACTTTCCGTACGAAAAACAGAAGAAGAAGCTAAGCACATAAAAGAGACCGGATCAGTTTCCCATTCCAAAAAGAAAAAAGAAGTTATTAAAATTCCTGAATTAAGGGAATTTGAAAAAAAACTAAAACAGAAATTCAAATCTAAGGTTAAAATATCTGACAATAACTATAAAGGTAAAGTCAGTTTTTATTATTCCTCACAAGATGAATTGAATAAATTATTGGAAAAACTGGGAAAATGAAAATTATTATTGCCATATTATTGATTATCGTTGTACTTATTACAGCTTGGTTCTATGCAGAAAACATCAAATTGAAAAAGCAGGTAGCAGAGCAACAAGGAGAATTAGATATTTCCGCAAAATACATAAAACGATTAAATAGAAAAATAGCAGAAGATCGCAATCTTGTTTCATCTTCCAAAACAAATGAAGAGAAGATCCGGGCATTGATGGATACTTACATGAAAGAGCAAAACAAAGATGTGTATGTAGATTCAGGGAAGGCTATTCAATATGATGAACAACGTAGGTTTCTGCCTGACATTATTCCCGTAAAAGGTGATTTTGCTATAAGTCAAAGATTTTCTGAAAAGCATCCGGCATGGGATTTTGCGGCCGCCAAAGGCACAGAAGTTGTAGCTGTTGCAGCGGGTGAAATACTTTCAGTATATCACGATGAACATTACGGAAATGTAATAATAATAGATCATTTCAATGAATATGCTACGCTTTATGCACATCTTGCAACTATTTTTTTTGAAAGCAAAAATACTGTAGAAAAGGGAGAGACTATTGCACTGGTTGGAAATACCGGAAATAGCTCTGCTCCGCATCTGCATTATGAAATAATGTTCGATGGAAAAAATGTCGATCCAAAAGAATATATTGATGTAATAAAGTAGGAGGAAATATAATATGAACAAGAATAGAAAAGTTGAGCTTTCAACTATAATTGGAAAAGGGAGTAAAATAAAGGGCACACTTTACGTTCAGGGTGGCGTGCGAATAGATGGTGAAGTAGAAGGTACAATTGAATCTGACGGATTCGTAACTATTGGATCTTCCGGTGTTGCCAGGGCTAATATTAAAGCAGATGAATGTCTAATCTCCGGCAAAGTAGTTGGAAATGTAACCTGTAAAGATGCTATTGAATTGGATAGAAGTGCCAGAATGAATGGTGATATTGTTGCTAAAATCCTAATGATACATACCGGAGCAGTATTCAACGGTAAAAGTTCAATGACTTCAAATTCCAAAACAATAAAAAATCCAATAATAAAAGAAAATGTGGAAAAAAAAGAACCAACTGAATAATGAATTATTGAAATATATAAGTTTGATAACACAGTTAGGTCTTACCATAATAAGTTCAATACTTATTTTTTTAGTTGGAGCAATATACATGGAGAAGAAATTCCAAACAGAAGGTGTATTGATTTTGGTTGGTGTATTAATTGGTGTTGCTGCTGGAGTTTTTGCAGCATACAAATTATTAAAAAAAACGTTAGAAAAAGAATGAACAAAAATATGGAAGATAATAATAAATATATCAAAAAAATATTGCTGATTATTCTCTTGACAAACATACCTGCGTTTTTGACTTTACCGTGGTTCTTTAATCAGTCTATAAGTTGGATTATGGGTACAATAGGCAGTGCTGGAAATTTTTTTTGGTTGGCTCATAACCTAAAGAAAAGTATTGGACTTTTACCAACGAAATCACGGGTGAGTGCTGCAAAAGGCTCTCTAACAAGATATGCTGCATTAACAATATTTGCACTTGCAGTCTTCTTTCTGGTAAAGCCGAATATTATAATTTTCGGTGCCGGCTTGCTTTCTGCACAGATCGTGATATATATAGTTGAAATTGTAAGAAATTTGAAAAACAATAAGTATTTTAGAGGGTAGAATGGCTAAAAAGAAAAGCCCGATCTTAAAGATTTTTATTTTATTTATTCTCATTGAAACAGCATTAGTGTTTGTTTCAAATGGATTTAATAAAAAACTTCAAGTAGGATTTGATGACGGAAAAATTATCTTTAGAAACATTCAAAGCCATTACGACCTGCAAGAAAAAATTACCGAAGAATTCCAAATTGATGAACACTATCGTCAAACTGGCGAAACACCAAAAATCTACGGTAGTAATCAAACATATGAATTCTTTAAAAACATATTTGGTAAAGCTTCCGCTATAGGAACATTCCAGCTTTTGCGTATGCTGCTTATTGTAGATATTGTGCTTCTATTCATTGCTCTCCTGATAAAAAAGAAATTATTAAAAAGACCATCGCAACCACAAATAATATTTGAAATGATTTATTCTACATTTGAACAATTTGTAATAGAAACACTTGGCAAAGAAAGAGTTAACTTCACTCCATACATTGTAACGCTTTTTTTATTCATTTGGGTTTGCAACCTGGTTGGAATGATCCCCATCCCCGGGTTTATGGAACCTACCAGAAACCTAAATGTTCCACTTGGTCTTGGAGTTTTTGCAGTTGCAATAGTTCATATAACTGCTTTTAAAGTAAAGGGTGTTTGGGGTCATCTTAAAAATTATGTAAATCCTGTAAAAAACCCTCTTTTCCTCTTGGATATCATTGGAGAACTTTCTAAAGTTGTATCAATTTCTTTCCGATTATTTGGTAATATTTTAGGCGGAGCTATCATTATTTTGGTTGTTTCATCGTTGGTTAGTTACGTGGTTTTCCCGGTTGGATTAAATCTTTTCTTTAGTTTGTTCGTAGGAACAATACAAGCTTTTGTTTTCACAATGCTGGCACTCACCTATATTGGCGTTGAGATCTCGGAGTAATAATGGAATTATCTGTAGAATATATTAGAATTGCAGCATACCTCGGAGCAGGAATAAGTGTTGGTCTAGGTGCCATAACAACCGGAATTGGGTCAGGAATAATTGCCGGAGAAGGTGCTTATGGTGTTATGAAACAACCACAAGCCAATGATCAATTATTTAGAACTATGCTTATTGGTCAAGCTGCGGCACAAACGGCCGGAATATTTGCGTTGGTTATTTCTATGCTGTTAATATATGGAGGTTTTGATATTGTTGATGGCGGCTGGTTCAGGGCAGCAGCTTTACTTTCTGCTGGATTGGCTATGGGAATTGGAGCTTTGGGTCCATCCCTCGGTGCCGGATATTCCGGTGGAGAAGCATGTAAATCTGTTGCTAGAATGCCAAAGCATGGTAATGCAATAATGGGAAATATGCTTATTGGTCAGGCATTATCACAAACTTCTGCAATATTTGCTCTGGTTGTATCACTGCTTCTTTTGTATTCTGTTCCAAATCAGCCGGCAGGTCTTTCTGTTGGTAAAATTTTATTAAAATCAGTTTCATTGATTGGTGCAGGAATGGCAATTGGGCTCGGAACAATAGGGCCCGGGGCGGGTATTGGATATGTTGCAGGTAAGGCAAATGATATGATGGGAAGATTTCCCAAAGAAAGATCAATGATAATGAGAACGATGTTTTTAGGAGCAGCAGTATCAGAATCAACAGCGATATATTCGTTAGTGATTGCTTTTCTGCTGATCTTTGCAGTATAAATAATTTAGTATGAAGATATTGGAGGAAAAATGGAATTAACATTAGCACATGGAATCGTGAAAGCTGCTGCACTTTTAGGTGCAGGAATGTGTATGGGAATGGGTGCCTTAGGGCCTGGAATTGGTGAAGGATTTGTTGCAGGGAAAGCTTGTGAAGGAATCGCACGTTCACCAGAAAATGCAAGTCTTATTACGCGTACAATGCTTGTTGGTCAAGCTGTATCTGAATCAACGGGTATTTACTCATTGGTTATTGCTCTTTTGTTGATATTCTCGACTTAAGATTACAACGAAGACCAGACATTGAATGCAAGTTGGGAGAAATAGCTTCCAACAGTGAAATATTAATTTGGAGATTTTATGATTAGTATAGATTATTCTCTCATTATTGTAATTCTTAATTTCGTACTTTTACTGATCGTTCTGAATAAGATTCTGTATAAACCGATCAAGAAATTCTTGGGTGAGAGGCAACAAAAAATAGCTTCTGACTTGGATGAAGCAAAGGCATCGCAAACGCAAGCTGAGAAACTTGTAGAACAAAAAAACGATGAGTTAAAGCAATCTGCAGAAGAGATCAGGAAGATGAAGAATGCCGCTACCAGTGATGCTGAAGGTAAAGCCAAAGACATTATGAAGAATGCTAAAGAACAGGAAAAGCGGATATTACAAGATACGGAAGAACAACTCGAAACCGAAAAAGTAAAGGTTATGGAAATAATTGAAGATGAATTGACAGAAATGGTTGCCGAACTTTCTTCTAAATTCCTATCGGAAAAATTCGATGAGAAAAAAGATAAAGAACTGATAAAGAAAATCATCTCTGAGCGGGGAAGTAAGTGAAAAATATACTCGTTGCTCAACGCTATTCTCAAGCTATTATTAGTGGACTCGATGATAAAGATATCAATTCAATATTAGCTGATGTTGAGATAATGGGCAGTTCAATAAAAACTGAACCGGAACTTGTGGATGCGGTTAATTCTTATTTATTTCCAGCTAATAAACGTTTGGGAATAGCATTGAGTATGACAAAGAAATTAAAGAATACTAAACTGTGGGAAAACTTGTTCGGTATTCTTATCAAAAAGCATAGATTCAATATTGTTACAGAAATTCTGCAAGACCTGGAGAATAAAATATTAGATAAGAAAGATCAGGTTAAAGTTGGACTGACCATCGCTCATGATTTATCTGAAGATGTACTTAATTCCATATCTGAAAAATTAAAAGATATTCTTGAAAAAGATGTAATTTTAGATGTAAAGATAGACCCTGAAATATTAGGAGGTTTTGTAGCAACTACAGATTCTCTGTTAATTGACGGATCAATAAAAAATAATTTAGTAAAGCTGCTAAAAGTTAAGTCAAAAAAAAAGAAATGAGGTCAGTATGAAAATACAACCAGATGAAATAAGTTCGATCCTAAGAGATAAGATCAAAGGATTAAAATTTGATATTGATATTTCCGAAACCGGAAAAGTTGTTCAGGTGGGAGATGGAATTGCCCGAATTTATGGAATGGACAATGTGATGGCTGGTGAGATGATAGAATTCCCTGGTGACGTTATGGGAATGGCATTAAACCTGGAAGAAGACAATGTGGGATGTATTATTTTTGGTGAGACACGAAAGATCAAAGAAGGTGATATAGCAAAAAGAACCAAGAAGATCTTGCAGGTTCCTGTAGGTGAAGCGATGCTGGGTCGTGTTGTGAATGCACTTGGAGAACCGTTGGACGGGAAAGGTCAGATCAAAGCTGAAGCTTATATGCCGGTTGAAAGAAAAGCTCTCGGTGTTATACAAAGACAACCGGTTAAAGAACCTCTCCAAACAGGTCTCAAAGCAATCGATTCGATGATCCCGATTGGTAGAGGACAGCGTGAATTAATCATTGGTGACCGCCAAACAGGTAAAACAGCTATTGCTATCGATACAATTTTAAACCAGAAAGATACCGATGTGATTTGTATCTATGTTGCTATCGGGCAAAAAAAATCATCAGTGGCAAAGATCGTGAACACACTTGAAGCAAATGGATCTATGGAGTATACGATCATAGTTATTGCCTCTGCTGCTGAATCTGCTTCTTTGCAATATCTCTCACCATACACAGGATGTACAATGGGAGAATATTTCCGCGATAAAGGACAACATGCACTTATCATTTATGATGATCTCTCTAAACATGCTGTATCTTACAGAGAGCTTTCATTACTTCTTAGAAGACCTCCAGGACGTGAAGCTTATCCCGGAGATGTTTTCTATCTTCATTCACGTCTTTTGGAAAGAGCCTCCAAGCTTAATGATGAACTTGGTGGCGGTTCACTTACTGCTCTTCCTATTATTGAAACACAGGCAGATGACTTAACAGCATATATTCCAACAAATGTTATTTCAATTACAGATGGTCAGATATTCCTTAGTAACCGCTTGTTCTATTCAGGTATTCGTCCTGCTATTAATGCCGGACTTTCGGTTTCACGTGTGGGAGGAAGCGCGCAACGAAAAGCGATGAAGAGCGTTACCGGACAATTGCGTGTAACATTAGCTCAATACACAGAGCTTGAAGCATTTGCAAAATTTGGATCAGACCTTGATAAGGCAACTCAGGCACAGCTTACACGAGGTAAACGATTAATAGAAATTCTAAAACAATCACAATATTCA
>JAYEKK010000121.1:0-3410 GCA_034660955.1 Candidatus Cloacimonadota bacterium
TTGATGCGATGTGGCACATTACAAACCAGAAATACGGAGCCAATGCGCTGGGCTTGCAAAGAACTCTGGATTTGGGCAGCTATCACACGGCTTGGCGATGGCTGCATAAATTGCGACGCGCAATGGTGTTGTAGGTCTCTTTATTTAAAAAATCACCGCTATGCTTTGGTCTAAAAATACCACCGGTGAAATAATTATTTTGATGAAATATTTAGGAAGGAAAATTTTAGACCTACTTACCATAAGACATATTCTTTGTCCTCTTTATGCCTTAAAAAATCCAGAGGGTTGAGGGCAAAGCCCGAAAAAAGCCTATGCAGCTTCTCCGATATAGGTGACTTAATGCGAAACTGTACAAAGAAATGTCCCTATTTTACCGTATTTTAATTTGACCAATTTGCGGTGAAATAAAAAGGAATACAACAGCAGGACGGGATATTCAGAGTTTTTTTCTGGTTCAGCGACATTGGGTTGATACTAGATTGGTACCATTTGGCAGACAAGTGCGAGAGAGAGTTAAGCATGGCGATGAAGGGTCGTCATATACGCAACACTGTTCTCAGCGAATTAATGCAGATTTTGTGGTATGGAATAACAGATAAGGCAACAAAATACTTAAAAGAGTTACAAGAAGGCCTGATAAAGGACAGAAAAGCATTAACGAGGTTAATCAATTACATAGATCGAAATAGGGAGTTCATTCCGTGCTACTGTATAAGAAAGAAGCTTGGGCTTCGCAACTCAAGTAACACTGGGGAAAAGATGAACGACCTTGTCGTATCCCACAGGCAGAAACACGATGGCATGAGCTGGCCCGAGTCTGGTTCAGTATCACTGGCATCAATTGAGGTATTGAAGAGGAACAGGGAATGGGCAAAATGGTTTGAGGAAGGCAATCTGGAATTCAAGTTAGCTGCATAGAGGCGATCCTCTGACATTCTTGAGAGTGCTTCGCTGGTGCGCACATCGATTGCACAGGTCGAAATATTTTTGAGTGCTTAATTATGAAAAAAAATAAACAATTCAAAGTAGTAATTATTATTGGAACGCGACCTGAAGCGATAAAAATGTGTCCTGTAATTTATGAACTAAGGAAAATGAGCAGTAAATTTAAAACTGTTATTATAGTTACAGGACAACATAAAGAAATGCTAACTCAAATATTAGATGTATTTAAAATTGAGCCACATTATAACTTAAATGTTATGGAAAAGAACCAGAGTCTGGCAAGGCTAACGGAAAAGGTAATTCCTGCTTTAGAAAAGATCATTATAAAAGTGAAGCCAGATATAATGTTGGTTCAAGGGGATACAACAACCTCTTTTGTGGCAAGCTTAGTGGCCTATTATCACAAAATAATGATAGCTCATGTTGAAGCTGGATTAAGAACTTTTAAAAGATATTATCCTTTTCCTGAAGAAATCAATAGAAAACTTATCAGCGTACTTTGTGACATTCACTTTGCGCCTACCCAGTCAGCCGCAGACAATTTAATAAGAGAGGGAGTACCGCAAGGAAAGATCAATATTACAGGGAACACAGTGATTGATGCTTTATTTTATGTCTTAGAAAATTTCAAAAACAAATGGACTGGCTTTCAGGACAATAGCAATCGGCAAATTCTATTGACTGCGCATCGAAGAGAAAACTTTGGAGAACCTTTAAGGAATATTTGTCAGGCAATTAAGCAGTTAATCAATCAATATAAAGATATTGAAGTTACTTATCCTGTGCATAAAAACCTTAATGTCAGGGGTGAAATTTCTGAGCAATTGTCTGGTTTGGAAAGGGTGAATCTAATAGAACCGCTTGACTACTTTAAGTTTGTTAATCTAATGAATGACTCATACTTAATCTTGACTGACTCAGGCGGAATTCAAGAGGAGGCACCTTCATTAGGAAAACCAGTTCTTGTTTTGAGAAATGAGACAGAACGCCCTGAAGCTGTTGCAGCGGGTACTGTTATACTTGTAGGTACGGATACAGATTCAATCGTTAAAGAGGCAAGTATAATATTGGATAATGAAGATGTTTACTTTCAAATGGCAAATGCAATAAATCCATATGGCGATGGAAAGGCCAGCAAGAGAATAGTTGAAAGAATTCTTTCAAATTTAAATTAATAATAATTTTTTTCATTAACATAACTCACTACATATGAATATAGCAAAAATTTGGAAAGACGATTACCCTTGGGATGTTCGAGTAGAAAAAATTTGCAAATCATTAATAGATGATGGGCATCAAGTACATTTAATTTGTAGAAACCTGAGTAGAGATAAAACTAGAGATGAAGTTGATGGTATTCAGGTTCATCGACTATATCCAATAAAAAACAACCTGTTTAATAATATATATTCAATAGTTGCTTTCTTTAATCCTGTTTGGTTATATAAGATATTTCAAGTAGTTAAACAGGAACTGATAGATGTAATTCTTGTTAGGGACCTCCCCTTAGTAATATCTGCGTTACTGGTTAGCAAAATTTATAAGATACCTGTAATTTTTGATATGGCTGAAAATTATCCTTCAATGTGGAAGGAACATGTAGATAAGCGAGGTATTAAATTTATCAATCACCTTTTAAAAAACCCTACAGTCGCAACCTTAATGGAAAATTATGTTCTAAAAAGAGTCGATCACACTATTGTTGTTGTTGAAGAGTCAAAAGATAGATTAATTAAAAAAGGGATTTCTGAAAATAAAATATCAATAGTAAGCAACACACCTGATTTAACAATATTTAATGAAAAATCAGGTATGACAGATGATCATTTTTCGGATAAATTTAAGATATTATATGTGGGATATATTGATGGAGGAAGAGGGTTAGATACAGCTATTAAAGCAATACCAATATTAAAAGAAAAGTTGAACAATTTTTGTTTAATTATTGCCGGTGAAGGTGAGTATCTGGAAGAGTTAAAAAAAATTGCTAATAATTTAGGTATTAAAAAATATGTTATTTTTTTGGGTTGGGTGGATTCTAAGCTCGTACCCTCCTATATTCGTAGTAGTGATGTTTGCATTGTACCGCATGATGCAACGGATTTTGTAAATTCTACTATACCTAATAAATTATTTGACTATATGGCTTGTAAAAAACCGGTGATTGTATCTGATGCCGCTCCATTAAGAAGGATTGTTAACGAAGCAGAGTGTGGTATGGTTTTCAGATCAAAAGACATTGAAGATTTTGCAGAAAAAGTTATTCAATTAAAAGATCTGTCTGTTCGAACAAAAAAGGGAATGAATGGATTTGCGGCAATCAATTCTAAATATAACTGGAGACATGATTCACAAATTTTAAGGGAGATTTTTTAAAAATATAGAGATATGAGTCTTGAAAAATTTTGGCAAAAAACCTTTACCTCCAATGCTTCTAAATATGAGGAAGACCACCTTATTGC
>JAYEKK010000122.1:0-13789 GCA_034660955.1 Candidatus Cloacimonadota bacterium
ATCTTGCAAAAGACAGAACCATACCGGTAAGTGCAATGATTGCTGCTATATTATAAAATAGATCAGCCATTATTTACCTCCGGATATTGAATAAAACCTTTGTTGTCATTCTGACGTTTCCTGCTCGTTGTTCTCAGGAAGAATCTCAAACAATGAGTAGATGCAAAGCTGAGTGAACTTCCAATAGATTCTTCGTAAGTAAAGCTAATAGATACCTCAGAAAGACATTTTTTATTTGAATTATCCAAAGATCACCTCCAAGTATTTCTCAAATTTACTCACTATCTGTTTTGTTGCACCTTCGATATCATCGGATGTAACATCGATCCAGTGAATATAATAATCTTCTCCATTTGTTTCTACTGTTAAAGTTCCCGGAGTTAACGTAATTGAATTTGCAAGGATCGTTCTTCCTAATTTTGATTTCAATTTAGTTTTCACTTTTACAATACCGGGATTGATCGGTATTTTTGGTTGGATAACTCTATAAGCAACATCGATACTAGATTTTATAAGTTCCCAGATAAAAACAAAAATGTAGATCAAGAAGTAGAAAATTGCTTTTGGATTAAGGTTAAACTCGGAGAATATTGTTGCTTTTGAAAAGAAGATAATTGTGAGCAGCAACGATACAATAGCTCCGATAATTATTTCCTGCTGATCTGTTCCTGCTAAGAGGATCCAAACGATCAGTAGAGAGATAAAAAACAATAAACCTTTTTTCATTATTTTTAACTCCTTTTAAGTTTTTATTGCATTTATTAAAAGTTCAAAATGATACTTTATAATATCTTCGGGATTGAAATTCAAAGTTGCTTTTTCACTTAAAATACTACTGGGCATTATACCTGTAAAATTTCCCCAAAGTGCCAAAGATAATTTATCTGCATCAATATCTTTCTTGATGGTATTATCTGCTTGCCCCATCTTGATAATATCAGAAATTATTTTATTTATATTTTTATTCTCTTTTATTGTATTTTTAATTATTTTCCCTGTTACTGGACAATTTTCACGGTGCTCACGGTAAGAAAGAAGTGAGGTATAATATTTCGGATGCTCTTTGGAAAAAGCAATGAAAAGTTTTGATAATTTAGAAATTTTTTTAATTCCGGTAAGATTTTTATTGTTCAGTAGTAACTCAAATATTTCTCTTAAAATGTGAAGACTGCGTTGAAGAATTGCCATACAGAGTTCATTTTTGCTATGGAAATAGAGGTAAAGTGCTCCTTTAGAAAGTTCAGCTTCTTCCGCTACATCATTCATTGTGGCATGCTCAAAGCCTTTACTGAAGAATATCCTTTCAGCAGCATCAATAATGCTCTCGCTGCGTAACTCTTTTTCTCTCTCTTTTCTTTCAATTACACCCATCACATAACCTCGGGTCACCAACTGACCGAAGGTCATTATTTTGTCAAACTGTTTTTCGCACTTGCATGCATTTCTTAATTTAAAGCTTATGTGAATGTTATTATTTGACAAAATGACAAGACATTTGCATTTACTTAGTCAGATTATATTAATTAAAAAAGGAGAGTTTATGAAAAAGTTGGCATTAGTTTTATTTTTATTTGTAATTATTGCACAATTACTTACTGCCCACGTTTGGCAGCAGACTTTAACCAGTGAAGAAAATGGTTCTGAAACTAAATTTGAACAGACAGAACAAATTAATTTGGAAATCCAAAAATCCTCAATTATATGCCGTGACAGCAGAGTATCAACTTTATGGCAGACATCAGATCCAGGTGCAATTGCTGGTGAGATCAGCGTATCCCCAGCTTTGGGAAATTCATTTGTGCAGTGGCACCTGAATAATGAAAGAGTATCATTATTTCATGATTCAGCAACTCCATTATGGGAACATATTGTTAGTGATCTTGATTTTGGATATCCAATAGACATGTTAGAAGACGGTTCAATCCTGGCAGTTGGTGATGGTGACGTTTTAAAGATTTTTGGACCAGATTCATCAATTCCAACCTGGGAGCATATAATTGGTCAAAATATAAGTGGATTAAAACTATCTCCTGATGGGGCATATGTTTACGTATCTTATTACGATAATTGGGAAAACTTTGGAAGAGTTGAAAAATATGAAATTGGAAATCCAACTTTAATATGGAATTCATACTTTATGGGAGGAGCATCAACTCTCGATATGAGTAGTGATGGATCGACTTTGATATTTACTCAATATGGTAGTGGCAACAGCAATATGTGGGTACTGAATTCATCTGATGGAAGTGTTATTTTTCAAGGTCCCGAATATAATCAAAATAATCCTGCAATCTGTGATGATGCTTCGATAATCGTGAACGGAGATTATTCCGGCTATGTTCATGTGTACGAGTACAATGAAGCATTGGAAACTTATGAAGAAAAGTGGAGCTTTAATGCAACTGGCGGTGGTTCCTCTACATGGATCGGTGGGATGAGTATTTCCGGTGACGGCAGCACGATCTCAGTGGGAACATTAGATTTTATTACCGGAGGTTATGACGGACAGATATTTGTTTTCAATACAGAAGCTCCCGTACCACTTTGGAGATATGAGAATTTTGGAGATTATGTTACAGAAATTGATATGAGTTATGATGGTTCTATTATTGCTGCTGCCGGTTATGGTCCGATGGATCACAGTACAGCAGATTTCCTTCTATTCAGAAGAGAGAGCAACATCCCTGTTTATGAAATAAATACACCCGGCTCCATGTTTGCATTGGATATGGCTTCCGATGGCTCTTTTTGTACAGTTGGCGGAAAGGCTGTGCATGCCCGTGAAATGGGAAGTGGAGGGTTGCTTTATTGTGTAGATTGTGATCTAGGTGGCGGTTTTATAACCGGAACGGTAAATCTTGATGGAGAAGAAGATAATTCAGGCGCAAAAATTGAAATTCCTGATTTGATCGATTATTTTGCTTACTCCGATTATGAAGGTAATTTTTCTTTGAATAACGTTCCTGCAGCCTCCTATACAGTAGAATTTTCTAAAGTTGGTTATGGTTTGATTACTAATGAAGACGTGATAGTGATTGAAACTGAAACAACAGAACTTGGTGAAATATTTATGGAAATAATTGGTTCTCCACCGATAAATTTAATTGCCAGTCACGGGTTAGGTATAACAGTTGAATTGAATTGGGAAGAGCCGGTTACGGGTCCTTCGGAAGGATATAATATTTATCGTAAACAATACGAGACAGTTCCATATTCTGAAGAACCGCTTGCTACAGTAGATTCAGAGGAAGATTCCTATAGTGATGATACAGCATTACCGCTGATCGAATATTATTACTCCGTTACGGCAATAATTGATGAAACCATGCAAAGCCCTTATTCTAATGAAGAAACGGGTTGGATATACAGCGGATTTGTAGTTGACGAAATAAGTGTGTATGAAGGAACAACTCCTATAATTGACGGCACTATTACAGCCGGAGAATGGGATGATGCTTTTATGATAGATACATCCGATTTTTGGGGAACATATGATAACACGACTCAACCAATTGGCAGTGTGATCGGTTACTATAAAATGAATGCAGATATGACCGAACTTTATGTTGCTTACATAAATTATAATGATTCGGTTTTGGAAGATCACGATGAAGTTGCTCTTTATATGGATGACAATAATGACGGAACTTTTGCCCCGGAAGCTGAAGCAAATGAAGGAAATTACTGGGCTGCATATTATGCATCCGGTAATCAACTTAAGTTCCGACCCATCTATGACACGGGAGGAGTGGGAGATGTCTTCTATCTTCCTGATCCGCAATTGGAAGTTTCTGTTGCTGAAGGTTATCTCGTTTATGAATTCATGATACCTATCGGGGATGAAAACTGGGAGATAAATCCCAGTGCCGAAAATCAATCCGGTCTTGCTATTTTTGTACTGGATGATAATGCACCCGATCCTCATGGTTTTGACGGCTGGTGGCCAATACAAAATATTAATCTTTTTGCAGCTGATAATTTTGGCACAATTACTTATGGTGCTGTTGCTCAAACTCCACCGGCACCCGAAAATGTAACCCTGGAAGCAGAACTTGATGATTATGATTCCCTGACATTCACTATTGGTTGGGGTATGCCGCCAATTAATGATCTTGACCATTTTAATTTATTCTTTGCAGTGGAAGATGACAACTTTGAACTTATTGATGAAACCATTAGTACTCAATATATATATGTGCATGAATACATTCCAACAACAACTTACCGATTCTACCTTACCACTGTAAATCAAATGGGAATGGAATCTGATCCATCAGAAATAGTTGAGTATTTATCTGTAAACACTGACGAAGATGTGATCCCGCTCATTACAGAATTGCATGGTAACTATCCAAATCCTTTTAATCCAACAACAACGATCTCGTTATCAGTAACACAAAATTCCGATTTTGTGACTTTAGAAATCTTTAATATTAAAGGACAAAAAGTAAAAACACTTATCGATGAGAAACTTCCTGCCGGAAAACACACAACAGTTTGGAATGGAAAAGATGATAATAACAAACAGGCAGCATCCGGTATTTATTTCTATAAAATGAAAAGTGGAGATTATCAAAAAAGTAGGAAAATGCTGCTATTAAAATAATAAATTTGTTTTGATCTGGCAGCAGAAGCTTCGTAAAGAGTTTGACGAAATTTAAACAAAGGAGATAAACTATGAAATTTTCAAGAGCATTGATCATCAGAACGGTGTTATTTGCAATTGTTTGTGTAATTATTGTTGGTCTTTTACCGACACGAGCACAAGTCTATCTTGAAGGAAAAGACGTTGAAAAAGGTATAGAAACATTCAATTATTATGCAGTAAGATCTGATAGTATCTTCTATGGAAACTTTGGTGAAACAATCCCAAAGAGCATTGAAGGATTTGATTTTGTAAAACTACAAGAATTGGGCACAGGAATAAATGTTGATTTTGATGAAACTATCGAACTCATTAAAAAACCTTTCGGAAGTGTATGGATCACACATGCCTTAGGATTGACAATAATTAGGTTAGTTAAACAGCTTGCAGAGACAATAGTTAATGCAAAAATTTCTAATATATTTTATTCAACAATTCTGTCATGCATAGGAATAATACTGGTGTTTATATTATTTATTTTATTATTTTCCAAAAAATTTATGAAGATCGAGAAAGAAAAATTGATGATTGAACCGATCAAACCTGCCTGGTTTGCAATGATCCTTTCCGGTTTAAACATTATCTTATTAGCATCATTACTTGGTATAATAACCTACATGACAGTAATTTCTATTCCAATAAGCATGAAACTTATTATGGCACCACCAATCGCAAATTTTGGACAGATTAATTTTGGAGCAACTTTCTATATTACAACACTTGTTTTCTTGTTTGGAATCGTATTTTCGATCTTCCTCTTAATTCATTTTCTCAGAACAAAGCAAACGAATCTAAGAAAATTTTATTCCTTTATCCTGATAATTCCTATTATTGCTCTTGGTTTTAATTTATGGTGGTCAACCAGATTTGTTGAAAGTGTTAATGAAATTATTGATTCACAAAATATAAATTCCAGCAAACAGATGATACTATGTGATTGCAACAAAATAGCCTATAGTGCACGCCAATGGTTTCTAACAAATTCAGAAAAGAAAGAACTGAACATGGATGAATTTATCTTTTCTAAAATTATTATTTTACAGGAAAATGAATACGGGAAATACAGTTTTTCTGTTGAAGGAAATTTAATAACCATAATTGGAGACCTAAAACATGTTAATAAAGACAGTGTTCATACTCTTGGTATAGTCACGTACAATACAGAAACCGATTCGATTAAAACTGAACTTATTCGATGAAATAAGGAATTATTAATGCCGCTTAAGAATAGACCAGATTGGCAATGGCGTTACAAGATGGCAGAAAAGATCTGCAGACGTTTGGATTTCGAAAAATTCGGTGTGAAGGGATTTTATATTTTCGGAAGCACAAAAAACGCTACTGCCGGTCCAGCCAGCGATATTGATATCATTATCCATTTTCGTGGGAATAAAAAACAGGAAGAATACCTTCTAATGTGGTTGGATGGATGGAGTCAGGCTCTGGCTGAAATAAATGAACAGAGAACAGATTATGCTACTGAAGGATTACTGGATGTACATTTTATAACAGATGAAGATATAAAAAATAAAACGAGTTTTGCTGTTAAGATCGGTGCAATTTCCGATGCTGCCAGACCATTAAAGGTGATAGATTAGATGAACTGCTTTTTTGTGACCGACTTGCATGGAAAGACATGCCGCTACCAGACATTGATAAATAAAATCAAAAAAGAGATCCCTGATGTTGTGTTGATGGGTGGTGATCTACTGCCGGGATTCAACACTTTGTATGGAGATTTCATCAAAGAATATTTAATTCCCAAATTTGAAGAATTAAAAAAGGAGCTTGGAGAACACTATCCACAAATATTTATTATTATGGGAAATGATGATCCGCGCATTGAAGAAGAGAAATTGATCAAAGCAGAAAAAAGGGAAATCTGGAATTATCTAAACGAGAAAAAGATCACATATAAAGATTTTGATTTTTATGGATATGCTTATGTTCCACCTACTCCATTCCGATTAAAAGATTGGGAAAAATTCGATGTTTCCCGCTATGTTGATATTGGCTGTGTTTCACCTCTCGAAGGTTCACGAACGATTGAAGTAGATCCCATAAATATTGAACATTACACAATTTCCAAAGATCTGCAAAAGTTAATGAATGATGATCCTTCCAGAGCGATCTGTCTTTTTCATGCTCCACCTTATAAAACCTATTTAGATAGGGCTGACCTGGATGGTCGTATTATAGATCATGTTCAAGTGGATATGCATGTGGGAAGTATTGCCATTAAGAATTTTATTGAGAGTGAACAACCCAGGATAACTCTTCATGGTCATATTCATGAATCTTCGAGGATAACAGGGCACTGGCAACAAAAAATAAAAGGAACATTTTCCTATTCTGCCGCCTGGGATGGAACAGAATTAGCATTAGTAAAATTCGATCCGGAATTTCCGGAAAAAGCTGAGCGAATTTTACTCGAATGAAATGAATTTATTCTTAAATAAATATAAATAACCCTGTAAACAAGCTGGGCCATTCTAATAATTAATTGTTTATTGTTTCAATTTACTCAATCTGTTCATTTCTCTTTTTCTATCGATTTCACTCAAGATTTTCTTACGCATTCTAATATTTTGGGGAGTTATTTCCAATAGTTCATCATCGTTGATATATTCTAACGCCTGTTCTAAGCTGAATTTTCTGGGCGGCGCAAGTTTGATAGAATCATCAGAACCGGATGCGCGAACATTCGTGAGTTTTTTTCCTCTCACAACATTTAATACCAGATCATTTTCACGTGAATGTTCTCCTACTATCATTCCGGCATAAACTTCCACAACAGGACCAATAAACAGAATTCCACGGGCTTGAAAATTGTATAGTGAATATCCGGTAGATAAACCTTTTTCCATTGCGATTAATACTCCGCGTGTTTTTCTATTCATATCACCCTTGTAAAACTCATATTCATAGAAACTATGATTGATGATACCTGTACCGCGAGTAGTAGTGAGAAATTCATTTCTAAAACCAATAAGACCACGAGCAGGTACTTTAAATTCTAAACGTGTGTAACCATCAGTACCGGTAACCATGTCCATCATTTCACCCTTACGTACGCCAAGCATTTCGATGACAGTTCCTACAAATTCATCAGCTACATCGATAACTGCAAGTTCGATAGGCTCAGTTCGTTTTCCATCCAACTGACGAAAAATAACTTTAGGTCTGGAAACCTGGAATTCAAAACCTTCACGACGCATATTCTCAATAAGAATTGCAAGCTGAAGTTCCCCGCGTCCTTTTACAATAAATTCATCACCATTCTCGGTGCTTTCTACCACGATACTCACATTGGTTTGAAGCTCTTTTTGTAATCTATCCCAGATATTTCTGGATGTTACATATTTCCCTTCATTGCCGGCAAAAGGAGAATCATTAACTCTAAATGTCATCGATAATGTTGGAGCATCGATCTCGATGATTGGAAGTGGTTTAGGGTTTTCTTTGCAAGCTGCTGTCTCACCCACATCAACTCTTTCCATTCCTGCCAAAGAAACAATATCTCCGGCAAAAGCAGTTTTAATCTCTTTCTTTTTCAAACCTTCATATTGGAAGATCTTGGAAATTCTATAGAGTAATCTTTCCCCATCACGCTTTAGTAATACAACTTCTTCACCTTGACTCACTTTACCATTTGTGATCTTTCCAGTTCCAATTTTGCCCAGATAATTATCATATTCAATCGCTGAAATTAACATTTGAAAAGGCTTAGACTCATCACCTTCGGAGTCTTTCACTTTGTGGATTATAGTTTCAAATAAAGGAATCAAATCGGTATTTGTATCTTCTAATTCATACCTGGCATAACTATCTTTTCCTGATGCATAAAGAACCGGAAAATCTAATTGATCATCATTTGCATTAAGTTCCACAAACAGGTCAAAAACCATTTCCAACACATCTTCAGGTCTGGCATTTGGTCTATCGATTTTGTTGATAACAACAATCGGATTTAATCCCAACTCTAAAGATTTTTTTAATACATATTTTGTTTGCGGCATCGGTCCTTCAAATGCATCAACCAATAACAACACCGAATCTACCATCTTCATAATTCGTTGAACTTCACCACCAAAATCGGCATGCCCCGGTGTATCAACAAGATTTATTTTATAATCTTTATAGGTAAGAGAAGCATTTTTGGAAAATATGGTAATTCCTCGTTCTCTTTCCAGATCATTGCTATCCATCACTCGCTCAGCAACATTCTGATTATCTCTAAATACACCGGAATGCTTTAAAGCTCCATCTACCAATGTTGTCTTGCCGTGGTCAACATGAGCGATGATGGCAATATTTTTAATTTTTCTCATTATTCCTCATTTACTTATTATTCTTATGTGTCTTAAAAAATCTGGAGGTTATAGAGTCAACGCATTTAAATTACTTATGTGTAAATACTTCTTATAATTAACAGTATATTATTTATTAAATTTGACATTTATATAGCTGAAACTAATATGTTGCTTGTCTTAAAGGGAGGATGATGTTGTCAGATACCACATATGAAATTCTAAAGAAAGGTGCTTGGCTATGTTTAATCATTAGAAAGATATTGGGATATTAATGGCTCATAATACTATCAAATCAAGTTATGCTAAATTAGCAGAGAGATTGAACCGTTTTCCTCAGGGTGCACCTCCTTCTGAAATATTATTCAAGATCCTCAAAATGCTTTTTAGTGAGAAGGAAGCAAAACTGGTTTCACTCATGCCGATAAAACCATTTACTGCCAAAAAAGCCAGTCGTATTTGGAAGATGGATCTGCTCAATACTAAAAATGTCCTGGATAAATTAGCCGATCGTGCTATCCTGGTTGACGTTGAACAAAATGGAGAAACCGTTTATACACTTCCGCCGCCCATGGCAGGATTCTTTGAATTTTCTATGATGCGCATTAGAGATGATATCGATCAAAAATTATTGAGCGAGTTATTTTACCAATATTTAAATGTGGAAGAAGATTTTATCCGTGAATTGTTTACAAGAGGCGAAACTCAATTGGGGCGTACCTTTGTGCAGGAACCAGCACTTTCCAATGAAAATGCTCTCTATGTTCTAGATTATGAACGAGCAACTGAAGTTATAAAAACTGCCACGCATATCGGGGTTGGAATCTGCTATTGCCGGCACAAAATGGAACACATGGGCAAAGCTTGTGACGCTCCTCAAGATATATGCATGACCTTTAACAATATTGCAGATTCTTTAATCAGGCATGGTAATGCCCGCAAAATTGACGTAGTTGAGTGTCTGGATCTATTACAGTTAGCCTATGAACATAACCTTGTACAGTTTGGTGAGAACGTAAGAAATAACGTAAGCTTCATTTGTAATTGCTGTGGATGTTGCTGCGAAGCTATGATCACCGCTAGACGGTTTGCTATTTTAAATCCCATTCACACTACAAACTTTCTTCCTCACATCAACACAGAAACTTGTAATGGTTGTGGAAAATGCGTGAGTGTATGTCCGGTAGAAGCAATGACGTTGATCTCCGCAAATGATCCTGATAACCCGAATTTAAAAGTGGCAAAGGTAAGTGAAGATCTCTGCCTGGGATGTGCGGTTTGCGTGAGAGCTTGTGCCAGGGATAGTATTATCCTTAAATCTCGATCTATCAGAGTTCTTACTCCGCTGAATGGAGTACACAAAGCTGTAGTGATGGCAATTGAACGTGGAAAATTACAGAATCTTATCTTTGATAATCAGGTATTATGGAGTCACCGTGCCCTAGCAGGTGTGCTGGGCGTGATTCTTAAACTTCCGCCCATTAAACAGGTACTTGCCAGCCGGCAGATCAAATCACGATATCTAGAGAAATTAATCAGCAAACATTATCATTAAAGCAATTAATCTCGACTATTATGCACCGGTTTGCAAATAAGTCTTGACTATTTTGCACGTAAATGCATTTTGGTCGCATGAGAAGAATACAAAAAGAAATTATTGAACAAGATCTAATCAAGAAAATAGTGTTTTTGGTTGGTCCCCGCCAAGTAGGAAAGACCTGGCTGGCAAAAGAAATTTCCAAAAATTACGAAAATTCTCTTTATTTGAATTACGATAGTTCAAAAGACCGTGAGATGATGAAGGATGAAAGTTGGTTACCAAATACTGACTTGCTGATTTTTGATGAAATTCACAAAATGCCAAAATGGAAAAACTATATTAAGGGAGTTTTCGATAACAAGCCAGATGACATGCATATTCTTGTTACCGGTAGTGCCAGACTCAACACATTCAGACAAAGTGGTGATTCTTTAGCAGGCAGATACTTCATCCATCATTTGCTTCCATTCAGTTACAAGGAATCCCTCATTGATAAAAAATTCACTTTAGATCATCTGATTGAACGAGGTGGTTTCCCCGAGACATTATTAGCAGATAGTCCAGAAGAAGCTGTACGCTGGAGGAAACTCTATTCAGATAATTTGATAAGAGATGATATATTGGGTTTTAAAAATATTCAAGAATTAAAAACTATGCAGTTGCTCTTAAAATTGCTCCAAAAAAGAGTGGCTTCTCCCCTTTCCTATAAATCTCTAGCGGAAGATCTTGATAAAGCTCCAAACACAATAAAAAAATATATTCAAATTCTAGAATCTTTGTACATCGTCTTTCGGGTAACTCCTTTTTCTAATAATATTGCCCGTTCACTTAAAAAGGAACCAAAATTGTATTTCTATGATACCGGAATGGTTGATGGTGATGAAGGAGCAAAATTTGAAAATTATTTGGCTGTATCCCTACTTAAACACTCGCTTCATCTAACAGATACAACCGGAGAAGAAACACAACTTTGCTACATGAGAACAAAAGAGAAGAAAGAAGTAGATTTCTGCTTAACCAGTAATGATGAACCCATTTTATTAATTGAAGCAAAAACAGCAGATACTGCAATAAGTAAGGATATTTACTATTTTCATCAAAAATATAAAATACCCGCAACTCAGGTAGTAAGGTATCTAAGAAAAGAAAGAATACAAAAAAATATTACGATTCAAAAATCGGAAACTTTTCTCAAAGAACTCTCTATTTGATTTTGACTATTCTGCATAGCTTTGCATTATAGTCGTGATTATTTTGCATTTACGTGCATTTTGGTCATATGCCTAACTATTGGATCATGCAATAAACATCAGAGAAAATCTAGATTACTCCTAAATTAATAACTGCAGATCACACTTTCACAACCCTTCCCTAGAAATCAGCAGGAAGAATCCTCAGAGTAACGGAAATATTATATCTTATCCTTATTCCGTCTCTTCTGTTGTTAATATTTTTCCATTGACGCAAAATAGTAGCCTTAAAATTTTTAAAAGATGATGAATAAAGATAGAAATATAAGAATACTTGTTTTGATGCAGATGATACTAATTTCTATTGCTGCGGTATCAATTCCTGCGCTTATCACAACCTTCCAGAAAGAGTACAACCTTAGTATAGCCCAATCTTCCATTATCCCTATTATAGGTACAATGGCCGGATTTATCACAAATATTCTACTCGCTTCGGTCTCGGCAAAAATGGGCTTGAAAAGGCTTAATCTTTATTTCCTTACAATTGGCTTAATTGCCAGTGCAACCTTAGCTTTTTCTAATAATATTTATGTCTTCTTATTCGGGATCATCCTGGTTGGAATTAATACAGCTTTCGGATTGAGCAATACTTCAACTATATTCGCACATTTAGATATTAAATATCAAAACTATGGAGTTCTACATGCTTTTTTTGGCATTGGCGGGATCATTGCTCCGGCTATCGTCAGCTTCCTATTTTTACATAGCTTTAGTTACCGCTATATTTACTATTTATTAATACTTCTGTTTGCAGGTTCAATAATCTTTGTGACAACATCCAATTTAATAAAAAATAGAAAATACGAGAATATAAAGATAAAAGAAGCATTTGGAATTATTCGCAAAAATTTTGTTCTACCGGTCCTCATTTTAATTGCAATTCAAGCCGGGAATGAACTGGGAGTTGAAATGTGGAGCGGAAATCTGTTTGGGAATGTGTTGAACTATTCTGCAGAATCGGCTTCATTGATACTTAGCTTTTACTGGATCGTTTTTACATCAACAAGGCTGCTAATACAATTTATTGAAAATAGAATTGGGAAATTGAACACAGTTAAACTCAGCATTGCTCTGGTTGTAAGCTTCCTTTCTTTATTGCTTATTACCAATAAATCCATTTTCTTTGTTCTCATTGCAGCCGCATTGGCTCCTGTATTCCCACTTATGCAAAAGTATTCTGCTCAAAAATTACCACCACGTGAAGTTGGACTTTTTAACGGTATGGTATTTGCCTTTGCCAGTATGGGGAACGTAATAATTGTCGGTTCTATGGGTGGGTTAGGAGAAATTAGTATTAAGCTTGCTTACCTGATCCCCATCTTTGGTTCACTGATAATTTTAGCCATCCTCTTCCATCTGGCAAAACTTAAAAGATCAGGCAAAATTATGGTTTCTCCTAAATAATTACCGTCATTCAAACAATGACATTTTTCTACGCTCTGATCCCAGAACAAATTACAAAAAGCCATGAATAGGGAAACAGAGTAAAAGGAATATAAAACTATAATTCTTTAAAGGTCACTTTTAATACGCCGGATGAAATGTATTGATGACTTTAATTATTTCATTAATTGATTTAAGATTATCCATCCGGGAAGAAGTATATTAAAAGTGACGAGTTTTTCTTGTTTCTATGCATTGGCTTTGCGAGAGCAAAACACTGCAGTTTTCTTTTGTCGACACAAAAGAATGAAAGATGACTCTGGTGCAAATCGTAACGAAATAATGCCCTGACGATAAATAATTATGATCTTTGTATCTGTTTGGTTTTCGGTTCATTATATTTTCATTGTAGTGCAGGCATGCCTGCACCCTGCAATCCCAAATTATCTGTTTCCTAAAAGAAGGTTATAATCCTCTCATAAACTCCGGTCGTACATTCTCGGGATGTTCCAATCCCTGATCGATGGTTTCCAATATCTTATCCCGATCGCGGCTGAGACGACCCTTTATGGGTAGATAATTGGAAGCATGATTACTGCGGAAAACACAATTCCTTACATCGTCGCTGATATTTTCTATTAAGAGTTTCATTTCACGCAGG